>JAFDKD010000650.1 GCA_019307165.1 Deltaproteobacteria bacterium
ACATCCATGCCCAGGTATGCTATTTTTTTCATTGGACGACCTCCTTGTGGTGTGTTTTGTGGTTTTGCCTAACGTTACTTTACACCACGGTCGTCCGTTTTTCTTATTACCAGATGGCAGAGGACAGTAGACAATCTTCAATTTTCAATTTGAAATCTTCAATCCAAAAGCGTGAATTATCTCGCAAAGGCGCAAAGATCGCAAAGAAAGACATTTGAAAAACAGGGTTTTGCCCTCTTGGCGATCTTGGCGAGAGAAACAATACCCGCAACGGAAGGTTGTTATCTCGCAAAGGGGGCGGATAGCGGCTAAAGCCGCTCCTGCAATACGCACCCGTGCAATCCCGCTTCCCTGTATGAGCGGTTTTAACCGTGATATCTGACCGGCGTTATTTCTTGAATTAAGTTTCCATTGCAAAGGAGCGACCCGCCATGATCAAAAAAGGGCTTTACGCGCTGATCGCATTGATGCTTATCCTGATCGTCGTCTGTGTCGCGGCTTATTATTACTTTGTTCGCGCACCCCTGCCCACCTTGGACGGCGAACTGCAGGTCAAGGGAATGCATGCCCCGGTAAAGGTGTTCAGGGATCGTTGGGGCGTTCCGCACATCGTTGCGGCCAACGAGCACGACCTCTTTATGGCCCAGGGATTTGTTCAAGCCCAGGACCGCCTCTGGCAGATGGAGACCAACCGCCGAGTAGCTGCCGGGCGCTTGAGCGAGGCGATCGGGGAAAAGACCCTGGAACTGGACCGGTTAATGCGGACCCTCGGGGTGATGCGGGCCGCGGAAATGGAAGTGGCGTCTTATGACGCGGAAACCCTTGCCGTGCTCCAGGCCTTTAGCGACGGCGTAAACGCATTTCTTGAGTTGAAAGGGGGAAGCTTGCCCCTGGAGTTCAGGCTGCTGGGCATCGACCCCGAACCCTGGCGGCCGGCCGACTCCATTGCCTGGGCCAAGATGATGGCCTTGAACGGCGGGAGGAACTGGCAGGAAGAGATGGTCCGGGCCATGCTGGTGCAAAAACTGGGGGCGGACCGGGCAGGGCGGCTGCTGGACCTGAACCGGCCCGATAATCCCTCCATCATCCCGGAGGGTGTGGACCTGGACGCCCTTTTGCCCCGGGGCAACCCGTTGCAGACCGCTTTCGCTGTCCCATCCGGGGGCGCGAGCAACAACTGGACCGTTCACGGATCCAGGACCGCAACCGGTTTTCCGCTGCTGGCAAACGACATGCATCTGGCGGTGGGCATCCCCTGCATCTGGTACGAAATGCATCTTACGGGAGGTAAATACGATGTGGCGGGTCTGACGCTGCCCGGTGTGCCCCTGGTTATGGCAGGGCACAACAGGGATATCGCCTGGGGAATTACCTTCGGGTATACGGATTGTCAGGACTTGTACCTGGAAAAACTGGACCCCGATCAGAAGGACCGGTACCTCTATAAAGGCAGCTGGCTGGACATGGTTCGAATCAGGGAGCCCATCAGGGTCAAGGGCCTGGAAGATCCGGTGATTCTGGATATCCGGCAGACACGGCACGGCGTGATTCTGTCTCCGTTCCTGCCGGAAGATGATCCGGGAGGATACGCCCTGGCGTTCAAATGGAGCGGACATGAGTCAGGAGACATGGTTAAGGTGTTGAAGGCCTTGAACCTGGCCGAAAACTGGGTCCAGTTCAAGGGGGCGGCCCGGCAATGGACGGAGCCCGCCGTCAACCTGGTCTATGCGGACAAGCAGGGAAACATCGGGTATGCGCTGGGCAGCCGAGTGCCCCTTCGCGCCGGAGGGCACGGACGCGGCCCCTTTGAAGGCTGGACCGGAGAAAACGAATGGGTCGGATATCTGGCGCCGGACCAGAAACCCGCCATTCTGAATCCCCCCTCGGGATTTGCGGTCACCGCCAATAACCGGGTCGTGGGGCCCGACTATCCCCACTATCTGTCGCAGGATTATATGTTCGGGTTCCGGGCGGCCAGAATAGCGGAAGTGCTTCTTGAAAACCCCAAGATGTCGACGGCGGATATGGGAAAGCTTCAGGGGGACCTGAAGTGCCTGGAAGCGGACCGGTTCCTGGCGGCCCTGGAAGGATTTCGCGGCAAAGGCGCCGGCGCTTCGGATTTGCTGGGACGGCTGAAATCGTGGGACCGTGTCCTGAGCCCCGACAGCACGGGCGGGGCCGTGTACGTCGTCCTCTTTTACCGACTGTTGGAAAATACCTTCCGCGACGAAATGGGCCCGCTGGCGGATCGTTTTTTCGGCAGGGGATTTGTCCCCATCGGGCCGCTGAATCTTTTTGTGGAGCACAGCCGCCTTATTTTGACGGAATTGCTCCATGATCCTGCGTCCGTCTGGTTTGACGACGTCAACACGCCCGGGCGGGAAGACCTGGATGATCAGTTGGAAAAGAGCCTGGCCGAAACATCGGCGTTTCTGGAATCCACTTTAGGGCATGACCGCTCGAAATGGCGCTGGGGCGCGCTGCACCAGACGAGGATTGAACACGCCCTGGGGAAGGTGAAGCCGCTGGATCGCATATTCAATCTGGGGCCCTATGAGGCGGGGGGGCACTTTTCCACGGTCTGGCAGTCGGCGGTCATGCCGGGCATGGATTTCAATCTGAACGGCTGGACCGCCAGCAACCGGCACATCTATGACCTGGAAGACTGGGATCGGAGTTTGGCGGCCATCGTGCCCGGGCAGTCCGGAATGCTCGGCAGCCCCCATTACGCCGACCAGATGGAGATGTGGCTGAGGGTAGGGCATCACCCGCTTTATTTCTCACGGGAAAAAGTGGAATCCGAGGCCGAACACGTCCTTACCTTGAATCCCTGATTGACATTAGGGAAAATTAGGAGTTATTCTCCCAATATGCAACAACAATCAAAACTGATTCCACGACCGCGCTTGATGAATCAGGTCCTCCAGTTTCTGGATGAGGCGCCGGTTACCGTGCTGCTTGGCGCCCGTC
>JAFDKD010000651.1 GCA_019307165.1 Deltaproteobacteria bacterium
GTCCGTAGCCCAGAGCGAGAATAATTTTCCTCTTGGTTTCCACCCGGCAGTCCCTCCCCCTTTCCACGCGATCGATGGTCAAAGGAGATAGACCGGCTTATCTAGCAAGTTCGGCTTTGCTCATGAGCAACCGCTCCCGTACCGACTTAATTTGGTTATTTGCCAATTTTCCCCTCCGGCGCTTGTCTGTTAATGGATCGGCAGGGCCTTGCCTCCGGTTGCCGTAAAAAAAACGCCTTCGGTCTATTTTGCCAAAGGCGTCTCATGTCGCGATATCCTTCGGCAGCCCGGCGGTCATGACCTTCTTCGGTTTTAGATCCGTAGCTTTGCGCCACCGCCTTTCGGCGGGTTTGCCTTTCTCGACCTTATCAATTATTGTTTGACATGGGTTTATATTTTACACCAGAGAATTTCCCTTGTCAACCATTTTTATAAATTAACTAAAATTATAATATTTTATGCACATCTTGTGTCGCGCCTAGTCCACAAACCCCATATGGTGTATGATGATGGTTGCAACTGCACCGACCGACCAGAAAAAATCTTTACAAACCGCCTTTCAGCGGGTTTGCCTTTTTCGACTTTATCAATTACTGTTTTACAGGTGTTGCTATTTTATACCAGAGAATTTCCCTTGTCAACTATTTTTATAAATTAACTAAAATTATAACATGTTATATACATGTTGTGCCGGCCCGAGGCCGCACGTCCATATGGCGTAGACGTTTGAACCGGCTGAACGGAAAAAAACCTTTACAAACCGCAATGCGAAGGATTAAATTCCCGCAGGTTTTTTAAGGGAGGCGACTTTGGGCGAGCAAAAAGCGAGCAAAAAACTGAAAAAAAAGAGCACCCTCAGGGAATATGCCGAGGCGGCAGCTATCGCGGTCCTGCTCGCCCTGTTCATTCGCACCTTTGCGGTGCAGGCATTCAAGATCCCTTCCGGCTCCATGGAGCCGACCCTGCTGGTCGGGGACCACATCCTTGTCAACAAGTTCATTTACGGCGTCAAGATCCCGTTTATCCGCAAGACGCTCATTCCCATCGGCCGGCCCGATCGGGACGACGTGGTTGTCTTCATCTATCCGGAAGACACCAGCAAGGATTTCATCAAGCGGATCATCGGGTTGCCGGGGGACCGCCTTGAAATTATCGAGGGGAAGATCCTCATCAACGGCCGGGAATATGAGGATGCGTTCGGATTTTACGGGGAGCCGGAAAGGCGCAGGGGACCGGGGGGCAAGAGAAATCACTTCGGACCCGTGGTTGTCCCCGAAAACCATCTCTTCGTTATGGGGGACAATCGAAACCACAGCTATGACAGCCGTTTCTGGGGGTTCGTGCCCATGCAATCGGTCAAAGGAAAGGCATTTATCATCTACTGGTCCTGGCCCCACTGGAAGCGGTTCCTTCACCTTATTGACTAAAATGCCCCTTGGCATTCTAGATCCCTCATCCTCACCGCCTTGCGTACGGCTTCTTTAAGTTGCCCGCCCACCTTCAATGAATCCAGGGTTTCAACGACAAACCAGCCGACCTCGCTTGGGTTGCGGCGGGTATTCGCGTTTCATGATCATTTTGTGTTGGGGATGGAAGACGACGTCCCGTTCGGTTCGAGGCCGAATGACGGGGCCGCGGCCTTCAAGCGTTCCAGTTCGGGGAGACAGGTAAGGTCATAGTGAATGGGCGTAATGGTAATTTTCTTCTCTTTGAGGACAGCCGAATCGCAGTCGGTTCCTCCGTTTTCAATGATTTTCTCACCGGCCAGCCAATAATATACATTGCCCCTGGGGTCGCTTCGGCGCTCATATCGCTCATCGAACATGGACAAGCCCTGCCTGACCAGGCTCACGCCCTTGATCTCACGGGCCGGAACGGCCGGCACATTCACGTTCAGCGCAGTGCCGTCGCTCATGGGATTTTCCATCATGAAACGGATGATCTCCCTGCTGAAACGGGCCGCAAAACGGTAATCCGGGTTTGTGCGCGTGTCCAGCGATATGGCCGCTGAGGGCACCCCCATGAACGCGCCTTCGGTTGCCGCGGAAACCGTACCGGAATACAATATATTGACACCCACGTTGGACCCCGGATTAATGCCGGATAAAATGACATCCGGCGGCCGGTCCAGCAACTCCTGAACGGCGATTTTGACGCAGTCCGCGGGCGTGCCCGTGACGGCATGGCCGTAGAAGGACCCGTCCCGTTGTACGGACCGCACCCGTATGGGAAGACTCAGTGTGATGGCGTGGCCTACGGCGCTCATCTCGGTTTCGGGCGCTACGACGCATACCTGGTGGTCCGCCTTCAGTTCATGATGCAGGGCATACAAACCCGGCGCGTAAATCCCGTCATCATTTGTCAGGAGGACCGTCAAAGGCTTGTTTTTTTTGTGTTCGCGCTTCATATGGTTTTAATCCCTTGTAGAAATCCACGTCCTGTGGGCGTGGTCATGTTTATTGGCTATGCCATAGCGGAAATGCGGACCGTGAAGTGAGCTAGAGTGAGCTAAAGTGGTGGTTGAGCTTCGCTCATCCATCATATTGACGGAAAAAGACGTTTTTTGACTTTTTACGAGTTTGTCAAGATTGGTTGTGGCGCTGCGTAGCAGCGCATCCATAAATCTTCAATAACTCAATGTTCAATATTCAATGTATAGGGGGCGGCCTCAAAGCCGGGCGTGCCACGGCGAAGCTGCCCTTTAGCGAAGCCGGGTCCTATGAGCCCGGATCTTTACTTGCGTCTCCGGGCCTTCTCCTGTATATTGCCCCTCGGTCGGATGCTGTGAGCATTGGGTTTTCTTTAAAGGCCCTATTAAGTAAAGATCCGGGTCCATAGGGGGCCGGAAAGATAGGCTAAGGTTAAGAAACAAATTAAATCCCTTTTCCTCTTTCTCTCAACCTCAACCTGAACCTCAACCTGAACCTCAACCTGGCGAAGCCACGGTCCGCATTTACGGTATGGCATAG
>JAFDKD010000652.1 GCA_019307165.1 Deltaproteobacteria bacterium
CATTGCCTTGCGGACACCTACGGAGACAGCCAACACGTCGATAAAGTCTATCTCGCGCCCGGCAACCCGGGGGTGCTGCATACCCCGAAAGGCCGGCGGGGCCTTATCGAGCGAATACCCATCAAGGCCTTGGACGAGATTACGGAATTTTGCGTGGAAAATGGGGTGGACCTGGTCGATGTGGGATCGGAGAATCCCCTTGAACAGGGGCTGGTCGATATGCTCAACAGCCGGGGCATCCGGACCGTGGGCCCGAAAAAGGAATACGTGGTCCTGGAAAGCGACCGGGCCTTTACGGACGACCTGCTTCAAAGCATCGGGGTCCCCAAACCGGAGTACCGTGTCTTTGACGACCCCGATCAGGCAAAGGCGTATGTCAGAAATATCGGATACCAGGTGGTCGTCAAGGCCAACGGACTGGCTGCGGGAAAAGGGGCCATCGTGTGCGGGGACGTGCCGGATGCCGAGGCCGCCATCGATCGGATCATGGTGAAAAAGGCCTTTGGGGATTCGGGAAACCGGATCGTGGTGGAAGAGCGAAAATACGGCACCGAAATCTCCTTTTTCGCCTACCTCGACGGCGCCCACTGCATGCCCTTGAGGATGTTCGCCCAGGACTACAAACAGGCATTTGATCCCGAAGAGACCGAGGCCATCGAGAAGTTCGGTGGAAATCTCAACACGGGCGGCACCGGCTGTTACTGCCCCCACAAGCTCCTGAGCCCCTGGCTGGTCAACCGGATCATCAAGGAGATCGTGAACCCCACGGTCAACGCCATTTACAACGATCTCCGCTGGGCCTACAAGGGCGTTATCTATTTCGGCATGAATCTGGATCCCTACGATCAGCTCGACGTTTTCGAAATCAACGTGCGCCACGGCGACCCGGAATGGCAGGTGATCGCCCGCAAGTTGAGCACGGACCTTTTCGAGATCGGCACCGCCGTGTGGGAAGGGACCCTGGACCGGGTCAAGCAGGCATGGAACGCCCAGCATTATGTGGATGTCATTGCCATGGAGGGCCGCTCCAAGGCCTCCCGGGGCTGGAACAAGGGCTATCCCGGCAGGTACGGCAAAGGGCACCGTATCCACGGGCTGGACAACCTGGAAAAGGGTGTTGCGGTTTACTTTGCCGGGGTGGACGAGGACGCCGAAAAGGGCCTGGTCACCTACGGCGGGCGTGTGCTTCACGTCATCGTCGGGGCCGCCACCCTGGAAGAGGCGCAGGAAAAGGCCTACCGGAACATCGATTATCTCGCCTTCGAGGACCACAACAACGACGGGGCCAACTGCCTTCGTTACAGAAAGACCATTGGGTTGTAGGGTTTACACCCCGCCGGTAAACCGGCGGCCGAACGCCCGTTGGCGGCGCATATAAAATGCCGCCCTACCCCGATGGGAGACCGGCTGCTGAAGTGGAACACCAATCCCATAAGTGTCGCCTTGTGCAAATGGAAAAGTTCTTTTCCGCTTGCATTCCCTAAATAGCCTTGAGTTTTTACTCTTTCCCGTGTATTTTAATCCCCATCATAAAATACTCGCGAGTATTTTATGATGGGGGTAAAAAATGACGGAATACATATCTCGCTATATCGAATCTGGGGTCGTCAATGACCTGGAACGGAAGATGGTATTTGTCGGGGGGCCTCGTCAATGCGGCAAAACCACACTAGCCAAACATCTATGTCAAGAGGAGGGGGCCGACATCGGCGAGCGCTATTTGAATTGGGATGACGCAAAAGACCGTGAAAACATCATCAAGGAAAACTTCCCGTCCGGTCGCGGTGTTCTGATTCTGGATGAGATTCACAAATACAGACGATGGCGCCAAGTGGTGAAGGGCCTGTATGACAAGCGGGGAGATGAGTTGCGGATCCTGGTCACCGGGAGCGCCAGGCTGGATTACTACCGCCGTGGCGGCGATTCCTTGCAGGGGCGCTATCATTTCCATCGCCTGCTTCCCTTGACATTCGCCGAGATTGAGGGCGCCTCTTACGAGGTATTGAAGGATCTACTGATTTACGGGGGTTTTCCGGAGCCGTTCTTGCTGAAGTCGGAGACGGAGACGCGGCGATGGAGCAGGGAATACCGATCCAGGGTGATTCTGGGCGATCTGGCGGACCTCGAACAGGTCCAGGATCTGGGAACTATTGAGAAAATGGTGCTGCGGTTGCCTGACCTGGTCGGCGCGCCACTCTCCCTCAATTCCTTGAGAGAAGACCTCCAGGTCTCCCATCAGACGGTTTCCAGATGGATGGTCATGCTGGAAAATCTCTACATGATTTTCAGGGTGTATCCCTTTGGCGCACCGAAAATCCGGGCCGTGAAAAAGGAAGCCAAGCATTACCATCTCGATTGGACCGTTATCTCCAATATGCCGGCTCGGTTCGAGAATCTTGTGGCTTGTCATCTGTTGAAATGGTGTTTTTTTATGCAGGATACTGAAGGGCTGGACATGGAGCTTCGCTATTTTAGAGATGTTGACAAAAGAGAAGTGGATTTCGTTATTGTTATTGAGGGCAAGCCGGCGCATTTTGTGGAATGCAAGACTTCTCAAACGGATGCAAGTCGCTCCCTCCGGTATCTGAAGGCCCGGTTTCCTGCCGTACCCGCGACGCAGACGATCCTTGAAAAGGATGTGGATGTTATGACCAAAGATGATATCCGGATCTGCTCCGCGCATCGGTTTTTAAATGAATTCGTATAGAAATAGGAAAAGGCTCAGGAGACAAAAAGGACCGGATTCAGGCTCCATCCGGGACGCCCGAGATTCCGAACCCTGTCCCGGGAGACGGCGCTACAGGCCTCGGGGATATAAACTATTCAGTCTATCTTTCTCCGGCTGAACCCGGGAAGGTCATCTGGGGTGTCGGTCCCTCACTCATGATGGATACGGCCACCAATGACCAGCTGGGCTCCGGCAAATGGAGCGCCGGTCCCCACCGCAGTGGTCCTTATCCAGCCCA
>JAFDKD010000653.1 GCA_019307165.1 Deltaproteobacteria bacterium
CCACGGACTATTACTTTGCCGATTTGACCGGGAACTGGGACCTTGACGGCGACGGATACTACGGTGAATATCCCGGTGACTTCGGCGAAGGAGGCGTCGACCCCAACGTGTAGGTGTACGCGGGCCGCATTCCGGTTTACGGGACGGCCTATGCCGATCTGGACAACATCCTGCAAAAAACGATCGACTACGGGCAGGACCCGGGGGACATCGGCTGGCGCGAGAAAGTCCTTCTGCCTATGAAACCGTCCGACCCAAGCCCCCACGGCGGGCTTCTCGGCGAAAACATCAAGTTAGATTACGCGGACCCCAACGGCTGGGCATCCTACCGCATCTACGACGATGACGCCGATTATCCGGATATCGACCTGGATCCGGAACTGACGCCCTGCGACATCGACAACGTAAAGGCCGAGTGGATCAATCACTACGGGCTGGTGACCTGGTGGACCCACGGCTCGTCCACTTCTGCATCGTACGTATTCGGTTCCTCCGACTGCGGCGACCTGGACGACGATTATCCCTCATTTACGTTTCAATGCTCCTGCCTGAACGGTTATCCGGAATCCACGAGCAACCTGGGATATTGCCTGCTCAAGAACGGCGCCATCGGCACGGTATCGGCCAGCCGGGTTTCCTGGTACTCCCCCGGGGACTCCAACTGGGACAGCACGGCGGTAAATTCCTATATGGCGCACCGGTACTCGGGAAAGATCATCAACAGGGTCCGCGCGGCAAAGGCCCTGTTCGACATGAAGATGGAGACGGCCATATGGTCGGATTCCAGGTGGATGAACTTCCTGGTCTTTAACCTGTACGGCGATCCGGCCATCAAGATTGACGATGCCGGTGAACCGTGCCCGCCTCCGCCGGCGCCTGCGGACATCGATTATCCGGACTCTGACTGCGACGGCGACTTTACCGTAACATGGTCCGTCGCTTCCGGCGCAACCGGCTATACGCTGGAGAGAGCGGGGGACCCCTCCTTTACCGGTGCCGTAGCCGTTTACACGGGCGCCTCAACATCCTATGACGAATCCGGCCTGGCAGACGGGACCTACTACTATCGCGTCAGCTCGGCAAACAGCTGCGGGAGCAGCGCCTGGCAAGACGGCGACGGAATCGATGTCGGCGCCGGATGCGGCGACGTCATCTACCTCGAGGCGAATGCCTCGCCGACCTGCCAAGGGAACACCCCCTGCTACGCTACCATTGAAGACGGCATCAACATGGGAGACCCCGTGCATGTGACCAAAGTGGCCGAGGGGGTCTATCCGGGTGATGCTGCGTGCCTGCTTCCCAGAACGGTGACTTTTCAGGCGCTCGATTCCTCCTACACAATCCCCTCGGTCGTGAACATCTCCGGCAGTTTGACCATCTCAGATGGAACCCTCATTATGGGTATGGGAACGTTCGCTCTCACAAACTAGTGGCCATCTAGAAATACTTCTCCCACTTCCCCACATGAACTTCCTTCCAGAATTCTCCTTGACTGACCCAACCTGCGCCGAACTTCCTCTCGAAATACGTGCCGAACCGGTTATACCAGTGAGACCAGAAGCTCCCGCCCTTTTCTTTTGCTTCAAGGACTTGAACCAGGACAGCCTTGACCTCATTGATTTTACCCTTTGGAACATATGAGGCAGCCCCCTTTTGGTGTGACTTCACGGCATGTTCGGGGCTCAGGGCGTGTGCGGTCAGCATAATGGAAATGACGTTCCTTTTCCCGGCAATGTCCAGTAGCCGATACCCGTCAACCCCCATAATGTCCAAAACGGCGATGTCGAAGTCCGTCTTTTCAAGCAGCTCTCTGGCTTCTTTATAACTGCAGGCGCTTGAGAGACGGCACATGTCGAGGTCTTCCTCCAGCGTTTCCAGAACATCGGGTTCATCGTCGACAAGGAGGACCCTTTTCCCTTTCAGAATCACGTCCGATTCCATGGTTGCTTCTCCTCAAATGTCAATTTTTGCGATCCGGGGGCACAATGGCTACCGCATCAAGGAATATTCATTCAATTCATCAGGGAGCAGCAATAAGAAAATGATTGTTCGGCAACACGAAACGGAGATGTTAGAAAAAGTAAAGATCCGGGTCCATAGGGTCCGGCTTTGAGGCCGCCCCCATAGGGAGCCGGAAAGATAGGCTGAGGTTAAGGCTAAGGCTAAGAAACAAATTGAATCCCTTTTCCTCTTTCTCTCAACCTCAACCTGAACCTCAACCTGGCGAAGCCACGGTCCGCATTTCCGGTATGGCATAGCCGGAAAACTCTGACCTGGCCCAGAGGACCAGGTTTCGCAGATGGAATGAATGCCATTCAGTTTATAAAACTGCGATCTATCTGTCAAGAAAGACCGAGACCCCTGGAATTCCGATATAAGGGTTATAAAAAATTGAATTTTTTTCAAAAAGGCCGTCAATTATTGATTTTCGTTTCCAACTCAAGTTTGCCACGAGAAGGGGCCTGAAAGCGTACAAGAGGCACGTGAGCCCGCAATCACATGCAAACACAAGAGGGGGGGGTATACTCGAGGCAGCGGAAGCGCCTCCACGCCCATAAAAAACGACGATCTAAGTGATTGATATTACAGCATAAATTGCTCATGCCCAGTTTGACATTTGCCTTTATTTATGCTTAACTTCCGGGCATGACCAGCCGGGATCAACTGCAAGAAACGCTATGTAACCGTCTATTCTGGCACACCGCTGAGCGCGAGGATGCCAAAGTTGCGGATCACCTCTTCCATCGCCGTGAGATGGATGTGGTTTACGCCATGGATGAGGCTACATTGTTCGACTCCTTCTTCAATTATCTGCAGGAGATCAAAGTCTTTCCTCTTTTGGAACATCTTGATTCACAAAAACAACGAAGAAAAAATATTCCATTCATTCAGCTGGTGCTTGTCTTTTTGATGAAGGTTGTGGGTTCTATCAAAACGATAGATGAAATCAGCGATCTATTGTT
>JAFDKD010000654.1 GCA_019307165.1 Deltaproteobacteria bacterium
ACGAAGATTTGACCCCCCTGAAAGCTGTGATCCGCTAATCGGTTTGGTCTTAGTGGATCCGGCTACGGGTTCCATGTGGATGCTGGAGGATACAGTTGCCGCATCGCTTTCTTGCGGCAGTGCGGCCCGGGAAGCGCAGCCCAGCGTATCTTTGCCTGAAGCAACCGAGCAGCCTGCTTCGAACAAGGCAACCGTCACAGGTGAAAAAAATGAAGCTCAATGATTCAAAATAGGCAGCGTGGCGGTAGGGATAATTGAGAAGAGAGTGGATGGTCGGGACAATCCTATAATCCCTGTCAAGTAAAAAGTATAACGACCTATAAAATCAGATAGTTAAAATATTTCAAGGTTTCTGGGCCCACCTATCCCTTAGACCGCAGTGGTCTTCCAGGTGTCATTTTGGTCACCTAGATCCTCACCCGTAGGAACCTTACGCCTTATCGTTACGCTTATCCGACATGCCCCCGAAAGCGGAAGGCTGTCCATCATCCCTTATCCAGGTTGTAAAGTTCAGTGAGAGGCCAAAGGATTGGTTTTGATTCCTTTCTCGCGGGCTCTATCATGTTGCTTCTCAGTAAAATATTTGACGAAGTGCTGATTTCTGCTTGATGCGACCAGGGCCGCTTGCACCACATTCTCATCCGAGGAATCGAAAGGACGCGGATCTGCTTGGAGCCGCAAACACGATTCTGAAGCCGTTTGATCCGTAAATTACGCAACAATGAAACAAGGTTTCCCTTAGTCCCACTTAGTCCCACGGAATTTCACTTGACGAGTAGAATCATATCTTGTTAAATTGCCATCAATCGACTGTTAACAATTCAATTTAACGTTTCGGAAATTCTGCAACTTATTGAAACCAGAGTCTTTTTGTGGGCTCCTGTCGTTTGCAAGACACTATTCCATCATTCCATACATTATTCCAGTTTGGGCGAAGTAGCTAACTTGTATAGAAAGCCGTGAGGAGGATCTTTTCATGCACTCAAAATATCAGCAGTTTGATGCGATCGTCGCAGGTTCCGGACCGGGGGGCGCCACGGTTGCCAGAGAACTGACCCGTCGGGACAAAAAAGTTCTCATTTTGGAATGGGGCGGCAATTCGCCGATTATGGGAACTATTTTCCAGGCTGCAGCAATGGGGGGCATACCCTTTAAAAACGTTCTTCTCACGAACCAGTTGCTCGCCATGGTCAGAGGCACGACCACCGGGGGAAGTTCGATACTTTATTATGGGACGGCATTTGATCCCCCCTTTGATATGCTCGCAAAATACGGTGTCGATATTGCCGGTGAAATCGATGAAGCAAAGAATGAACTTCCGATTGCGCCGCTCGCGGATCATCTAATCGGTCCCATGGCCAAGAGGATTATGGCAAGTGCCCGGGAACTCGGATACGACTGGCGGAAGCTTCCCAAGTTTGTCTATCAGGATAAGTGTCGTGCAGATTGCTGGCGATGCAACTATGGATGTCCCTATGGCGCCAAGTGGAATGCGAGAATGTATGTGGAGGAAGCGGTAAAAAACGGTGCGGTGCTCATCAACGGCGTCAAGGTTAAACGTGTAATTATTGAGAACAATCGGGCAACGGGTGTGAACTATACAGACCGAGGGATTGCGCGCAAGGCTTTCGCACCGCTGGTTATTTTAGCCGCGGGCGGCATCGGATCTCCTGTTATTTTGAGAGAGACCGGCATCAAGACGGCTGGATACGACTATTTTTTTGATCCGCTTATTGTGGTAATGGGGGCGGTTGAGGATATAAAAGGAGGAAAGGAAATTCCCATGGCCACCGGCCTTCATATGTCGGATGAGGGGTATGTGATGACGGACATGACGGTGCCGGGTGCGCTGTATCGTGTGCTTACCGCCGAGGCGTTCAGGTTTCATCGCCTGTTCTCGCATTCCAAGACACTGTCGATTATGATCAAGGCCAAAGACGGACTCAGCGGGCGTCTCACTGACAGGGGTGGCATGAGAAAACCGTTGACGAAAAGTGATAAAAAGAAGCTGATGAAAGGCTATTTACGGGCAAGGGAAATTCTAAGAAACGCCGGCGCGAAAAGTATATTCAAGAGCTGGTATATTGCTGCACATCCCGGAGGTACGGCAAAGATCAGCGACGTTGTAGATTCCGACCTGCAAACCGAACATAAGAATTTATATGTTTGTGACTGTTCCGTGATTCCGGAGGCTTGGGGCTTGCCGCCAACCCTCACGCTCATCGGTCTGGGGAAAAGGCTGGCGAAACACCTTTGCCAAGAGGAGCGTTCCTAAAGGAGGCACATTCAATGGCAATATCAAAGGCTGTCCACGATCAACCGGTAACAGATGAGAATGCAATGGAAACCGAAGATATGCCTGACGCGTTTCCGGCGGATATGTTTGCCAAAATACTTCAGACAAAAGAGTTCGAAGACATATTGCATATGCTGATCCCCGAGATTGTTAACCGCTGGGCAGGCACGAGTATTGCCAGAAAAATCGTTTCCCGACCCATAAAGAGCCACATTTTAAAAAGTTTCACCCGTTCAGACGGACGGTCCCCTTCCTTGTTCAAAGATCCGGATTTGACGCGTAACCTCCTTGAATCGATTCCGACATTGCTGGATGTCGTGATTAAATCGCTTCATGAAGTCTCTAAGACAGTTGAGTCGCTCCCGTCAAAGGATAAGGAAGAAATCCTTGCCAAAGTTCTTTCAAAGATGAAGGGCGCCGAAACCGGCGCGGCCTTTACCAGTGCAATGCGTATCGTCAATGAAATACATGATACCCATCCCACCTTTTTTGCCGATCGTTTCAAGGCCTAGTTTGAGAAATGGGTCGAAAGCGTTGATTTTGGTGAAATTAAGGATTTTGCGGATAACTCGGGCACGGATATTTTGACACTGGTGAAAAACATTAATGATGCCCTGTGGAACTATCCGGCAAAGCCGATATTACTCGCGGCACTTATCCCAGGCGC
>JAFDKD010000655.1 GCA_019307165.1 Deltaproteobacteria bacterium
CCCATAGGAACCGGCTGTTAGACCGCCCCCTATACAGTGAATATTGAACATTGAGTTATTGAAGATTTATGGATGCCCGGCACTCAACCTCAAAACCGAAGTTTTATAGGGCAGACGCGTTCCTTCAAGTTGAGTGCCGGGCCACAACCAATTTTCAATTTTCAATCTTCAATTCTCAATTTCTTTGCGGTCCTGTAAGTGAATAAAAGGAGCATACCATGAAAACAACCTCTCTCCTGATGCCGCTGCTTGCCTTTGTCTTTTTGGCATGCGGTTCATGCGCCCAGAGCCCGGGATATACCCCTTTCACCTCAAAACTTTACCAGGAGTTGGAACTGGACAACGCCAACATCCAAAATATCCAGGTCTATTACCGGGCCAAGAAAATGGAAGTCGCTATACCTCGAACGCGGGATACCCGATTCCACTACGAAACGGTTACAAAAGAAAAGTCGGTTTCCCTGGACAAAAAGTCCGTGGTTGACAAGAAGATCACCAGGTCCTGGGAGGATATTATTCTCTATAACGGGACCCCGGGCGTTATCTTGAATTCGGAGAAGACCCGGAGGAAAACCCATCTCCTGAAGGTCGACTTCGGGGACAACATCATCCTCGATTTCGAGAACAACCGGCCTGACGGCATATTCTATCTGATCACGGACCGCATCACGCTGAACGACCGGGTCTACGTCAAAATACAGAACCTTTTCGGATACCTGGTCATGTCCGTCGAACAAAAGGTTCGGGAACAAACCCACGGCACCATTTATGAAATTCGGGGAAAGGTTATCGAGTAGTCGCGGATTTCACTTGATAAGCCACCCCCTGTGGTATATTATCTAACTTCCGTCGTCTTAGTTTGTTTGCGCTAAAATTTACAATGTAACCTGAGAATCGCTCTGCACCATCACGCAACGGCGCCCGGGAACAGATCGCTTGCAGACGCGAAAAAGCGCATCCGCCCGTTTACGGAGGACATGCGCAATCAAAACCTTAACTAACTGATGGAGGTGCGGAATGAAAAGGAGCATAAAACGCTTTTTCTCTCTGGCGATCATTCTGGGCTTGATCGCCTCCCCCCTGCTGCTGGCGGCGCCTGCTGCCGCCGGTGATCTTTCAGCGGCCATTGACCAGGCCATTACGGACGGCAAGATAGAGAAAAACGCCGAACCCGGCTTTCTGGGCATACCCGGGGCGCCAGGCGTCAATTACATCGTCGGACTGCTCTGGGCCATATGGGTCGGATGGATCTTTTCAACGGTAGGCGCATTCGGCGGAATCATGGCCGGGGTGGGCCACATTACCATTTTCGGCCTGGGCGATTACGCCAAGGGATTCGGGAAAGACTACCCGCTCAACAAAACGCTCACTGATTCCATCCGCGTGTCCAATCAATGGCTGGTCGGGATCAGCGCCCTCATCTCCTCAACCAATTATTATCGAATGGGAAGACTCGTCGCCCCTCTGGGCATATGTCTCGCCATCGGCGGCGTGGGCGGCTCCTGGCTCGTGCCCGACCTTACCGCCGGCAAGGTCAGCCTGAAGGCCTATATCGGCTACTTCGGCCTTATCGTGCTGTTGCTGGGATTCATGCTTCTCCGGGAGACCACGGCCGCGGGGCAGGCCAAGCGAAAAAAGGCAAAAGAGGCGGCCGCCGCATTTGAAAAAAAGGCCAAGGAAGGCGGCGACACCGGGCAGGGCGTCAAGGTGGTCCAGGGCAGCTGGGTCCTGATGTTCACCGCCCTGGCCGTTGTGGTGGCAAGCGCCCTTTGGGCCAACCTGGGGGGAGGGGCCAAATGGGTGGCCTACCTGCTGGCCCTGGTCGGCTGGGGGATGACTTTTTTCCTGGGCACCATTCGCTTCACCTTTTTCGGCGTGGATTTCGAGTTCAAGGCATTTATTCCCATGCTGGGCGGTGTTTTTATCGCCGCTCTCGCCTCATTTCTGGGTATCGGCGGCGGATTTCTGTTCGTCCCATTCCTGACCTCGGTGGCGGGCCTCCCCATGTTTCTGGTGGCCGGGACCAGCGCCCTCGTGGTCCTGGTGGGCATGATCGTATCCATATTCAGCTACATGGTGGGAAAGGGCGTGCCTGTCCACTGGGGCTTTATCGGAGCTGAGCTTATCGGCATCTTTATCGGGTCCATGATCGGCCCCCGGACCTCCAAGTATATCCCCGACAAATGGCTCAAGATCATCTTTATCGTCCTTGCCTTTTATGTGGGCATCAGGTACACGACCAAGGGCTTTCTCGGATACAGCATCGTGCCGCCGTTCTGATACCGCTCCGCCCTCCCGAATGACTCCCGGCTCCGGCCCCTCCGGGCCGGGAGCCTTATCGTAAATATCCGGACCCATAGGACCCGGCTTCGTCCCGCTGATAGCGGGCCTACGCCGCGGCGCGCCCGGCTTTGAGGCCGCCCCCATAAGGGGCCCGGACGGATAGGCTGAGGTTAAGGCTAAGGTTGAGAAACAAAATGAATCCTTTTTTCCTCTTTCTCTCGGCCTCGACCTAAACCTCAACCTGGCGAAGCCATGGCCCGATTTTCCGGAATGGCATAGCCATGACCTGGCCCAAAGGACCAGGTTTTTCAGATGGAATAAACTCGTGGACATATTGACCCGGTCCTGGAACGCGATCGATGCCTTTCTGATTGCGCCCTACCGCTGGCCCGCCGACCCGGTGGTCGGTTGGTGGGTGGGCACCATCCTTTTGGCGCTATGGGCCGTACTGGCCGGAGATGCCACCCTGGCCCTGGCCTACCGGGTTAACCGCTTCCGGGTGCGGGAGGTGGAGCAGGAAATGATGGCCCGCCACCATCAGTCCATCAACGCGCTCAAGGCAGGGGACAAATCGGCTTATAAGGCCATCAACAAACTGGCCAACGACGCCTTTGGCGAGTCTTTCTTTCTCCGCCTGGCCATGGCGTGCGCCGCTCTCTGGCCCGCAGCCATGGCCCTGGCATGGCTGCAGAGTCGGTTTTCCCATATCCGCTTTCCCCTGCCCTTTAATGTGCCTTTGGCCGGAAAGCACGTGGGTTATGCATTCGTTTTCATCCCGCTGTACATTCTCGTTAGAATCGTCTTTGGAAAAGCCAAAGGCTGGTGGAAAAAAAGAAAGGTAACACAATGAACTGGAGCCGAAACCTTCCGCCATGAAGCCGGAGGCGGGCTGGACACCTGAGAAAATCGAGGAAACCTTTGCCGGGGCAGGGGTGGGCAGAAAGACCATCGGTGAAATCATCAAGGATCATGGGCTTGACCATGAAGCCGCTCACCAGCGTCTGAAAGAGAGCGGCATAACGCCCGGGGACGAGGACAAAATCAAGGCGCTGGCTGACAGGTATGACGCTACCCCCATCGAGATACTGACCATCATCCTGACGGAGAAAAACTAGCTGTTGCTTGGGGATAACGATTCTATCCGATTCTTGCGATGGAATTATTTTTTTATGGCTCCGAAGAGCGGAACCGCTCAAGCTGCCCCCGGTAATAGCCCAGGTTTTCAGTTGCCGCGGAAACGGCCTCCATGATGGTCTCTATCGCCTCCTGCCTGAGCCCGTTTGCGTAATAGGCCTCGGCCAGGGTGTCCAGATATACCGGGGATCGCTCAACGGACACCGCCTTCTTGGCGAGCGCAAGGGCGCGGTCGGGGTCTCTCCGGTCTTTTTCAGGTTCGGTCAGCATCAGCCAGGCCAGATTGTTCAGGGAAATCGCATCGTTTTCCTCCCGTGCCACGATACGTTCGTAAAGGTCCCTGGCCTCGCCGGTTTTTCCCGCCTCGTGACAGACCATGGCAAGATTCCGGAGCAGGAGCAGGTTGTGAGGTTCCGCCTTTAACTCCTCCCGAAGGACGCGTTCCACGATGCCCATATCCAGCCGTGTTTTCACCGTGCTGAAGTTTAAAAAATATCCCAGCCCGCCCACGGCAATTATATAAATGAGAAAGGAGATCAGGACCATTCGGTTGTGACGCCTGATGAGGTCGGGGTTTGTGAGGGTCTGTCGCAGGCAAGCCACCCTTTCCCGAATGCTGAAGTGGTGCCAACTGGGCAGGTCCCGGCTCTTCCCGCCGGCAAAAGCGATCTTCTCAAGCGAACTGACCGTGTACTCGGGGGTCCCCATGGCCAGGGCCGAGTAGAGATCGGCCTGGCGCTCAAAATGGCGCATGAAAAACCCCATGACATAACGGAAGTAGACCAGCAGGACCAGGAGCATGGGCAAGGACAGTAACAAGTAGAAAAGGCTTGTAAAATGGGTGCCGCCCTGCGCCGCAAGTCCCGCAAGCGAGGGATGAAGGAAGAATAGATACAGGGACAGGTCGTAGAGGCCATAGGAAATGGCAACAAATCCCAGAAAAAAGACCAGGTACAGGATAAGGTGGCGATATTTGACATGCGCCGCCTCATGGGCCATCACCGCCTTCAACTCATTAAGGGAAAGGGCATTGAGAAGCGCGTCGCTGATCAGGATGTAACGATATCGAGAAACCAGGCCCATGACGCCGGCGGTCATCATTTTGCCCTCAAAAATGGGCCAACGGAGCAGGTCCCGGTACCTAAACCCCAGTTCTCCCAAAAAGGCCTTGAGCCGATCGATCCGCTCCGACGGCTCAACGGGACTGCATCCCCAGAAGATCCGAATCAAACCGGGCAGAAAAACCATAAGCACCGACAAAAAGACGGCGAAAAGAAGAAGTTGGCCTTCCACGCGATTCAAGAAACCTTCCGGCGAGGACAGCGGGCTGAGCCCGATCAAA
This sequence comes from Deltaproteobacteria bacterium, assembly GCA_019307165.1. Classification (GTDB taxonomy): domain Bacteria; phylum Desulfobacterota; class DSM-4660; order Desulfatiglandales; family Desulfatiglandaceae; genus JAFDKD01. The sequence continues at coordinate 4,760 of JAFDKD010000655.1, forward strand.
TCGTACAGAAGGGAGAGAAAGAACCATGGGAAAAGGATCGGCAGGTTGAGTCTGAGGTTCGATATGACAAAGGCGAAACGAACCATGCCCGGCCGGTACACCGCCTCGTAAACCGGATGCGCCAGGTACCATACGGTGCTGAAACAGAACAGGAGAAATGCGAGGGCCGCAGCCCCGTGGGCCACGGAAAAAGGCCGCAAGACAGGAACGGCCTCCAGCCAGTACTTCATGTCCAGGGCGTAAACGGCCAGCGTGAATACCAGAATGGAAACAATGGAGTGCTTGAAGATCAGCCGGTGGTAGCGTGCCGTCACCGAACCGTCATAGGGATTCCCTTGGACGATCCGCCGCATGAGACGTCCGCAGTCCAGTCGGCACAAGAGAGCGAACGCGCTCCAAGCCGCAAGAAGCAGCCCCAGGGAAAGCAGCAACGGACGCTGCGGTACGGCTCCAGGCTGGTGGACGTTGAAAACCAGGAGAGCGACGATAAAATAGATGATATTATTGAACATAGGATTTAAGGTGGTGGTTCTATACACAGCGTCACAACAAATTGCGAATCGCTTGTTAAGATCGCTGGCGATAGAGCTATTTTGAAAAACTGTATTCTGTAAACCGCTGTGTATGTATGCGCAAGGATTTAGTCCTTTAGCGAGTTCCAGGTTGCCGCTCCCCGGGGCCATGGAGGAATCGCCCTGCAGATTCACCTCAACATGATAGCGGGCTTCAATCTGGGCCAGTTCCTTCCGTTTCTTGTTCTGGAGGTACATGGCCACTTCCACCGGCAGGACGCCTGTCACCTGGGACGCCCCTTTCTTTGATGCCCGCAGCCATATCTGGCGCAGGAAAGAAACGGCCGCCGACTCAACGGACTGTACCAGGCCGCGCCCCTGGCAGTAACTGCACGTCTGATAGGTCTTGGATTCAATGGAGGGACTCAGCCGCTGCCGCGAAAGCTCCATAAGACCGAATTTCGAGATGCCGGACATGTCGATTTTCGCCCTGTCCTTTTTTGTCTCCTCCCTGAACGTCTTTTCCACTTCCCGGTTGTGTTTTCGGTCCCTCATGTCGATGAAGTCGATAACGATCAACCCTCCCATGTCCCTCAAGCGAAGTTGTCTCGCAACCTCGGCCGCCGCTTCCAGGTTGGTGTTGAAGGCCATGGTTTCCACATCCCTGCCGACTTTCCCCTTACCCGAGTTGACATCCACTGCGACCAGGGCTTCAGTAGGATCGATCACGATGCTCCCGCCCGATTTCAATTTCACCTTATTCCTGTAAATGCTTTCGATCTGCTCTTCGATATTGTATCCGGCGAAAAGGGGCTCTCTTTCCTTGTAGAGCTTGACCTGCCGCTGGCTCCTGGGGGAGATGACCTTCATATAGTCCTTGATGCGCGCATAGGTCTCTTTGTCGTCCACCAGCACTTCGGAAACATTGCTGGTGTAATAGTCCCGCAGGGTGCGCAAGCCGATATCCTGCTCCTTGTGAACCAGAGAGAGGGGCGACGCGTTCCTGACCTCTTTCTTGATCTTCTTCCACATCCGCAGGAGCCGGTTCAGGTCTCGGGACAACTCCCGTTTGCTTTGTTTGTAGGCGGCCGTTCGAACAATGCAGCCGATATCCTCGGGCATTCTCAGCTGGCCCATGATGGTCTTCAGCCGCGATCGTTCTTCTTCATCTTCAATCTTCCTGGAGACCCCGCCCTTGCTGCCCGGCATGAGCACCAGGTGCCGGCTGGCAAAGGAGAGATACGTGGTCAGCGAAGCACCCTTTTTGCCCGGCATCTCCTTCGTCACCTGAACCAGAAGTTCCTGCCCCTTTTTCAAGACCTTTTCAATACGAGGGTGGGGGTGTTCTTTGGTGCCGTCATGGTGTCCCTGGTAGTATTCCGGATGAACATCGCTGGCCTGCAGAAAACCGTTTTTTTCGCCGCCGAAATCGACAAAGCAGGCCTGCAGGCTGGGCTGGACGCGTTCCACCACGGCCTTGTAAATATTTCCCACCCGCTGTTCCGCCGTAGCGGTCTCGATATTGTAT
>JAFDKD010000656.1 GCA_019307165.1 Deltaproteobacteria bacterium
ATTAACGATTATGTTGAGACCATGACTACAATGATGAATAACGCATAAAGCAAATATGACTGTGTGGAGCATATCACTACATATTGTATCTCCCATCTGCCCACTGAAATTCAATACTACTACCATGCTTCTCAACTATTGAAAGGCCGAAAAATTTATACTACCAAATGAAACATTAAGGGTAACTTATCCACAATCTCCTGATATTAAGAAAAAGAAGAGCCCTGTTCGCCTTTAACCTTTTCTACAGGCAAGAGTTCTTCAATCGCAGGGCATTCGGTTTCTGAGAGCTTTCCATTTCTGCCAAGATCTTCAATTACATTAAAAAGACCAACTTCCTGAAGCCTCTTGTGGGTGGGTAACCCCTCGCCGGAACATCCTCGAAAGTGGTAATATTCATCCAGCATGCCCGGGTGACTGATGGGGTCCTGCTCACCCCGTGATGTTCCCTGCCGCATGTCATCTTTCCGGTCGATGCCTAAGAGTGCGTTAAAGCCCCGCTCAACCTGGCAGGCCCTTTCAGCCGATGCAAAGAGCTTTTGAGGGTCCATACCCGTCACCGCCTCATATATCTCGCCCATCTCTTCAAAAAGAATCAGGGGCTCACCAAAGATGGTGGTGCCTGCAAGAGGGATAAAACAGAGGCCCAGAGAATCCATCAGCATCTTATAGTTCTCATGCCACCAAACAGCACGGCCTTTTGCTAGCGGGCTTTTGCTATCAGCAATCTCATCAGGAATATTTTTACCGAAAATCTTCTCAAGCATGTCCTTGTGCCCGGTGAGGGCTGAGAACGGATGCCCTTTCATATGGTCTCCTCCCCTGGTGGCTACTGATGATGCAAGGTTCATGGCCATAACCGCTCCGCGGTTGTAAGGGAATGTCATTCCTTTGGTGTGAAAGCCATACGGTGCAGAATCAGAGCCGATCGTTTTAACCATATCCGGGATGCTCTCAGCCAGGACATTCCCGAACCCTTCCCGCCGTGCCACCTTTTCCATCATGCGGGAGACCAGCTCAGGCTCCCCCCAGTTGAGTGCAATTCCTTCGGTATCTTCGGTTCCGAGAACCCCGCGCTGGAAACACTCCATGGCCATGGAAAGGTTCCATCCAAACTGACAGCAGTCCAGCCCCAGTTTGTTGGAAAGATCCGCCAAGTGAAACATGGAGGGATAATCATAGATGCCCAGCAATGGTCCCAAGTGAAGGTAATGGCCAAACTCTATCTTGTCTCCCTGCTCTCCCTTATATGGTCCTTCGTCTACCTTCCACTTCTGCGAGCATCCAACCGGACACCGATGGCATGCTGATTTTCCGTTTTTGTACTGGCTGACAAAGGTTTCAAGGTCATAGTGCTCAAGTTGCTCGGGTGTAATCCTCGTTTGCTCATTTGTGGTGGGTGCTTCAAGTCCTATCTGGGCTATGAGCATCAGTGTTCCATACTCTTTCTGAATATACATAGAGGAACCTTTTCCCCAGATATCGCCATACTTTTTTGCCAGAGTGTCCAGTTTCTTCTTGTCTGCCACCGGTACCGTTCCGGAGGCCTTTACAATAACGGCCTTGAGATTTTTTGACCCCATGACGCATCCCATGCCGGCTCTGCCATTTGCTCCGACCCGTTTGCTCCCGGAGAAAATGTTGGCATATCTGACCAGATGTTCTCCTGCAGGGCCGATACGGGCGGTTTCGCAACTGCCGTATTTGTCACGAATATACTCATCTGCAGCATAGGTGTCAAGCCCCCAGAACTCGGCAGCATCTACAAGCTCAGGACGTTTTCCCTTCTCGATTAGAAGCGCGACTGGTTTTTCCGCCTTGCCCAGGATAACTATATGGTCATAGCCTGCCTGTTTCATCCTGACAGCGAAATGCCCCCCTGCGTTGGAATCTCCAAAGATTCTGGTCAAGGGGCTTTTTGCGGTAACCGTAAATCGGGTGGCACAGGGAAAAGAAGTCCCCACAACGGGACCACACCCGAAAATCAGCGGATTTTCTGGAGCAAGGGGGTCGATCTCAGGATTATCACACAGCAGGTTGTACAGCAGTCGGGCATTAATTCCCGCTCCGCCCGTATAATTTTCGGTCAGCTCTTCAGGGAGATCCTCCTCAGATATTTTAGCATCTGAAAGATCAACCTTGAGTATTCTGCCCCTCCAGCCGTACCTTTTGTGAGATGTGTGCTTTTTCACAGATTGCTACCTCCGTAAGGAATTTCAAAACCGGATGCACAACTATAGTTGAGACAAAAAAGAGGCTCTGTTTCGCCGTATCGTATCTTTTGTATCCTATCGTTCTTCCAGGTACAGACGAAAGGCAAGCTGGTCATAGGTGTCAGGGCAGACCGCGGTCACACTGTGTTCCTGGGTTGCCCAGGCCGGTGTTGCCCCCGCCAGAAGCACGGCTATGAAAGGATAAAGTTGACTGTAGAGGAAACCGCATGCCTTTCCTACATTAAACGGGTCAACTTCAAAGGTGTCTCCCACCCGGTGACCCCAGTAACAACGGTTAGCAATGTCCAATACCTCAACAACAACTCTGTATTTGTCTAAAGTCGAAAAGCCTTTACCGGTCATGTCTTTGGGATCGGGGCGGGTCTTTATCCGGACCGGCCGTGTTTGCTCGATTCGTTTTGATTCTACTTCAACTTTGCCCATTTCGGGGCAGACCCCGGTAAACGCATCCGCCTGTTTTTCCCATAGAAGGCTGCCTCCATAATGGAGCGTAACGATGGATGCGTGAATGGTTTTGAAGAGTGAACCGCAAAGCCCGTCGCTGTTCAGAGCAGTTACCCGATACTTTTGTCCCGCTCGGTGCCCGTACGGGCACTCACCGTTTACCCTGGTTATGGTCACTTCCTCACAGAACCGGTTTTCACCTTTCAGTATTTTGGCTACAATACTCTTGGACTCGCCCCATGTCGAATCTTCGTTCATATAAAACTCCCTCCTTTGCTATGGGACTCGCCCCATGTCGAATCTTCGTTCATATAAAACTCCCTCCTTTGCTATGGACATTATAGGCGAAAGCAGGCATTATGTCAATGAATACAAAAACAGCGAATTACCTCATAAAAAATGTTACTTTAAAAAGATTTTAAAAGGAACTGCTATCCCCACCCTCTCCGAATGGGGAATAATCATTTTCATGACTGTTATGTTGGCAATCGGGGTAATGATG
>JAFDKD010000657.1 GCA_019307165.1 Deltaproteobacteria bacterium
AGGTTAAGGTCCAGGTTGAGAAAAGGAAAACACAAGCGTCAATCTGTTGCTCAACCTTAACCTCAGCCTCGGCCTGTCTTTTCAACCTTAGCCTTAACCTCAGCCTATCTTTCCGGCCCCCTATGGGGGCGGCCTCAAAGCCGGGCGTGCCGCGGCGTAGGCCCGCTATCAGCAGGACGAAGCCGGGTCCTATGGGCCCGGATCTTTACTATGTCCATCAAGACATAACATCTGAATTCTATTCAAATTTTATTGGGATTACAACCGGCAACAATACTTTCGTCTTTTGCGTTAGAATTCTGCACTAAACGTGTCTAGTTTTGGTCTGCGGAACTCAACTTTCTGATCTTTGCCTCAGCCAGGGCCAGCTGGCGTTTCAACTGTATCCTCTCAAGACACCCTGAAACGCGTTTCCATATCCGTTTTATTCACTTGACAACCTTGTTGCTTCGAAGCGTTTTTACTTCGTTCCCGCCGTAACCCAATTCGGCGAGCACCTCGGAGGTATGCTGCCCCAACTCCGGCGCAAGGGTGCGGATGCTTCCCGGCGCATCAGAAAGCCTTACGGGGATTCCCAGCATCTTCATCGGGCCGACCCGGGGGTCGTCAACTTCGATGATATACTCGTTTTGCAGGATCTGAGGGTTCTCGAAGACCTCAGCCGGTTTAAGGATCGGCGCGTTCGGAACGCCTGCGTCGTCCAGGAGATCCAACCACTCCTTCCGGGGCCTGGTCGCGAATTTTTCGCACAGGATTCTAAACAACTCGTCGCTGTTTGCAGATCTTCCCAGCGCGGTTCCATACCCGGCCTTTTCGCTCAGATCCGCTCTGCCGATCGTCCTGCTCAGGGCAACCCACTCCTTGTTGGTGACCACCACCAGGATAAACCATTTTCCATCCCTGCAAATATAGGGGGAAAACATCGCCTGATCCGCGAGATTTTGGATTTGGTTCGGGTCTTCAATGTTTGCCCTTACCAACTCAACCGATTGCATGGCAAGGGCGCTTCCGAGCAGAGATGCGCTGACCTTTTGCCCCTTGCCGGTCCTTTCGCGCATGAACAGGGCCAGGGTCACCCCGTAGGCGATCAGCATGGGGACCGAACAATCGGCGATCCATACCCCGGCATCTATAGGCGATCCACCAGGTGCCGCCTGCCGCGCATATGTCCCTGAAACAGCCTGAATGACCCTGTCATAACCCGGCTTGTTCACATAGGGGCCCTTTTCTCCATAGGGAGAAAACCCAAGGTATATCAACCGGGGATTGATTTTATGCATGGTTTCAAAATCGATCCCCATTCGCCTGCATGCCTCGGGACGGTAGTTGTGGAGCAGTATGTCAGCGGTTTTTGATATTTTGTGGACGATCTCCAACCCTTCCTTTTTAGTCATATCGATGGCGATGCTTTTCTTGTTTCGATTGATCGGGAAAAAATGCCGGGCCAATTCGCGGTCGCCTGTTTTAATAGGACTCGACGACATGATCCGGCGGCCTTCATCGCCCCACGGGGGCTCGACCTTTATGATCTCTGCCCCCTGATCTCCCAGATACATTCCCGCGCCGGGGACCGCCCACATTTGGGCAAGTTCCAGGACCCGTATTCCATCCAGTGCGCCCATGATTTTCAACCCTTTCTTCTTCGTATGCGAGTAATGTGTTTCTTGATGAAGCGGACAAAATTCGGAAGGTAAATAAGAAAAATTGAAAAGGACAGTATGAGGATGCCAATCGCATAATGCTGGAAATTTTCAATATACGTCATAATAAAGTTGGCGTTAGGGCAGTTTCCCGACAACGTTGGGCTCAAAATATGAGATTTCTCTTAGTTGCCTGTCGCTCATTCCGGGAAAGATTTCAAATTTACCATCAATGATAGCCTGCTTTTTTGCTTGCACCCGCTTTTTTAAAGCGGAAGGGAGCGAATCACAGAATGGTGCGAGTCGTACCGCATCTTTGCTCAGCCCATACCACCAGTCCTGAGCCGGCTGCCGGTTCCACTTCCCATCGAGTAATGCCTTTACGACGTCTATCATTACAGGCGCCCAGTTCCAAACAGTGCCGGTTAGATATGCGTTCGGGGCAAATCGCTTCATATCCGAGCCGAAACTGATATAGCGAACGCCCCTTTCTTCCGCTGCCTTGGCAGGGGCATAAGAGTCCGAATGATGGGTGAGGATATCGCATCCTTTGTCCATAAGAGACAACGATACCCCCCTCTCTTTGGGTGGGTTGTACCATTCGCCTATCCATTCCACATGGACCTTGGCATCGGGATTCACCAAAGAAACACCGCGGGCAAAGGCATTGATGTTTCTTATCACATCGGGCGAGGGAAGTGCCGCAGCATATCCAATTCTATTCGTTTTGGTAACCTTTCCGGCCACCATTCCCGCGAGGAATCTAGCCTCGTACATTCTCGCAAAATATATGCCCGTATTGGGACCTTTCTTTTCAACACCACCTCCCCACATGAATACCGCATTGGGATAATTTGCGGCCGCCTCACTTATGTATTTTCCGAAGTTATAGCTGTGGCAGAAGATTACTTGGTATCCGTTTTCAGCATATGCCTTTAGTATCTTCGGCGTATCCCGGCTGCAGGCATTCTCTCTTTCCGAGACTTCAACGGAAGGGAATTCCCTGGCCAATTTTTGAGCGGCAAGGTGTGCCTCGTATGTCCAGCCAAAGTCCCCTATTGGACCGAAGTAAAGGAAAGCCGCTTTTAGGGTGCTCCCCCCGCTGTCTCCCGCCCAGACAGGGCTTCCAAGCGCGAACACTGCAAGTGCTGCAAGGATTAACACACCATAAAATCTAATTTTTTTGTGCGACATTTTTCCCACCTGTTATGCCGAACAGGCTCACCGTTTCAGGAATTCCCAACTGTCCAGGATCTCTTCCGCACCGTTAATGATGTTGTCAACGAATTCCTTTACCGTCGGAATGTCATCTACAT
>JAFDKD010000089.1 GCA_019307165.1 Deltaproteobacteria bacterium
GCATGAGGTCATAGACAAAGTTGTATGTCCCGCGGAACATGATGTCCCTGAGGATTTTGCCGGAGCGCAGAAAATATTGGCGCCGCATGTACTTTTTCATACATGTACCTTTAGGTCAGGCGATATTTCGTTCAATTTACCGTGGGCAAAGGGATGAAGTGCGCTGTAAATCCTCAGATTTCCAGTGAAGTGAGAACAGCTGTCACAATTGCAGCTTTCAGGCCTAGCTCCCTCCCGGTTCAGCCGAATGGCGCGTTCCCTGAACCGACGGTAGGGAACGCCGTTCCAGATCGCGGGAAACGGCTGCTCAAAGGCGTTGCCCATGGGTTCATAGCACCGGCAGCATGGGTAGACGAGGCCGTCGGGATCGATCCGGGTCCAGACCCACCCGTAATAGCACGGGATGATCCGGTAGAGGGCCGAGGTGTCCAATCGTCGCTCGAAGACGTTTAGGAAAAGCGGGATATTGTGACGTATGCGCCGGCTTTCCAGAAAAACGGCCGCCTCTGCAAGCTGCGTGCGTGCCAGCGCCGCCTCACCCGGGGAGGGGATCATCCGGGAAAGTCCGGGATCCCCTACATCGTCCACCGGGCGGAAAATCGCCTGGTCCGCGCCCACGGAGGCCGCCAGGCGGGCAGCCTTGCGTTCAGCGATATACTCGAGTGTTCTCTTCAATCTGCCGAATGTGCCGGCCGAAATGCCCGGATGGACCCGGTCGTAGGTCTCCTCGGTCCCCGCGAGCACCGAAACCCTGAGTTCGTCGCATCCCAGCCGGATCAGCTCGTCCGTCGCCGTCCGGTCAATGAGCGTGCCGTTTGTGTTGATCAGGCAATACTTTCCGGCCCTTTTGAGGCGCGCGGTCAGGGGAAGCAGATGCGGAGACAGAAACGGCTCCCCGCCCGTCAGGATAAAAGTCTTCGTGCCCATGCGGATAAGCTGATCCGTGATGGAACGCATGACATCCGCGTCCCAGTCCAGGCGCTGCAGCCCCCGGATGCTCTCGTGATCGGGCGGCGGCTGGTTGTGCATCCGGGCATGGCGCACCTGGATCACGTTCGGCCGTTCGGCGTAGTCGGAATGAAAATAACAGTGGATGCACCGGACATTGCATCTCCCGGTAAAGGAGAGGATGACATGAAGCGGGCCCCCGAATGTGCGGCGGCCGTGGAGGATGCCCGCGGCGGCTTTCATAAGCGCGATGTTTGAGCCAATGTCCATTTTTTTGTGCAATCGATCCTTCCTGGTTTTCTTTTTCCGGAATTGCGCAGTCTCCTGTCAAAGGAAAATGGGCCTATGTCAGGAACCATTCCCAACCAACGGCTTGCCGTCAAGGGTTTCCGGCAGCGGCAATCCCAGCAATCGGAGGACCGTCGGCGCAAGGTCGAGTGCGCTTCCCGTCGCCCCGGCGGCGGCGCCACTGAATGCAGGTCCCTTGCACCACAGGCGGGAGTGGGCATTGTGCTCCCCGCTCCTGGGTATATTGGGATGAAAAATGGGAACGTGAATGTGCCCGAGGCTCTCTGACACGCACGATTCCAAAGGGCCCAGGTCGGTGCGAAAGGCCACCATCAGGTCGGGGATGTCAGGATGGTGGTCCGGACCGAATGCCTCGATCGCAGTGACCGCGTTCTTCACGATGGACTGATCCGTGGCGGGCTCCCGCAGGGCCAGGAGTTCCCGCCGAAGTTCCTCGATCAGGGTATCCGCTTCCCGGCCGGGGGCCACCGAGCCGTTCGGTTCACGTCCTTTCTGATTCAGGCGGATGGCCCCGCATGTGTCGTTTTCAAGGGCAACCGCCCGTGTTCGGGGGGAGTCCAGGGGCTCCACAAGGCATCCGGAGGCCCGTTCAATGGACCGGATTCCCGGCTTGTGGGCCAGGAGCTGCAGCAGGGGCTGTATCTTCCTGGGGGCGTGGCTGACCAGCCTTTGAAGCCTCCTTAAGTAAGACGTCAGCCCCTTGCCGCCGCCGGAACCCATGCCGAGCCGGACAAGGACTTCCGGAAGCAACTGAGGACCTCGCATGACCGGGCCCATGCCGTGACTGGCTACAATCAAAACGTTCGCCTCCGGCCCCGCCTTCTCCACCAGGGCACCAACGCCCTCATCTACACAACTGTAAACGTGCTTAAGGGACTCCTGCAGGTGATCGGGCGCTGATGGTTCGTACCAGCCATGTCCCGGATCCTGAAAGTGCCAGAACTGATGGCCCGCGCAGTGCGTCTCACCGTAGACGCATGTGAATAGATCCCAGTATTCTCGTTTCAGGAAATCCAATGCAATATCCGTCTTTTGCCTCGCGCCCTGAATAAGGCCTTCGAGCAGCTGTTCGTAACCCGGCCTCTTTCTTCCATGCCGGTCACACGCGGCAACAGGGTAAGACCCGTACTTGGCGACAAGTTCGTCGAAAAGTTCGGGCGGGTGGCCGGCTGCACCCGAGATCCGGTCGTGGGGCCCCCAGTCGACCACTTGAATGCTCTTTGAATCCGGGTCCAGGGAGGTCATGGGCATGTCGAAGGCAAGGGTTTTGCAGCCGCTCCGATCGGCGATGTTCCAGAAAAAGTCTTCCGGAAAAATATCCTCTGCCCGGATGGGCCGCGGCCTGGACTCCCCGGTGCGCAACTGCCTTGGGTGAAAATAGAGCGGCGCCTTGCCGCACGAGCGCCCGGTGGCCAGCTCGTGCCATATGGCCCCGGGAAGAATGTCGAGGGAATTCGTCAGATGAACCGTCCGGCAACCTGAGAAAAAGCGTTTTAAAGCGGGGAGGCCGCCATCGGACGTCCACCGCTCGATCAAGGTGGCCTCTGCCGCATCGAGCCCGATTACCATTACGTTTGCAGGCATAATTCGACGACTCCTTTTGCCTGGATTTGGCTTGAACAATTTTAGGAAAATGCAAAATAGATCATATCAAGACGACGTCGACTTCCAGCGCTTCGCGCTCCGTGCTCCCTTGGAAAAGCCGGCCGCGTACCAACTCAGGGACAGCAGGACGACGGGTGACATCAAGGCAAATATCACAATATCCCGCAGGCGGCAGTAAGGCAATCTGCAAACGGTCTGAAAAAAGCGGGCGGGGACCATCAGCGGCACCAAATAAAGATGCCTCGCAAAAATGGCGCCCCTCATGGAATGATCTTCTCTCAAACGCCCCGAGCCGGTACCGAGGCGGAACATACGCCGCAAGGATACGTTCAGACCTCCGGATCGAGGTTCCTTTATTCGGATTTTTGGGTCTAAAACGGCCATTCGGTTTTTCGCGGGCAAACTGGTCAGCAGAACGATTTCCTCAGCCCCGTAAATTCGCTCGGCAAACCTTGCATTATATTGGTCCAGCAGTGATTTTGAAATGCCCATGTTCCCACCGTTGATTCCCGGAACCAGTCGGGTTCGCTTCGGTTCACCGATGCCGATTAAGGCCATGTGCGCAGCGAAGTATATCCAGGATGCTCCGGGCTGAGCCTCATTCCAACCGCACACGGGCCGGCCGGAGGATCTCCGCAGGGCTCCCAGCATACGGCTGAGCCAGTCCGGTTCGGGGATGACATCCGCGTCAATAAAGGCAAGATACGTCCCCTTTGCCGCTGCGATCCCCCGGTTGCGATTCCCTCCGGGCCCCCTGTCGCTTCTCCCGAGGACAAGGCGGACCATGGGGTGGTTTTTCGCCACCATGCGAGCGGCATCGGAATTCTTTTCAGTTGAAACAATGAGTTCAAAGGGTTCTGAAATATCCTGACCGACCAGCGCATTCAAGGTGGGCGCCACATTCGTGTAAGTTGATTTTACCGGCACGATGACGGAGATGACGGGCGCTCCAGTCGCGTTCCCGCCCGTGTCGTTCCTGATCGAGGGACAGGGGAGGGGGGAGTCGCGGCCGGCGGTATGTTCATCCTTGCTGTTTTTCACGGGTCCCGGGGAATAAAGTCCGACGATGCGGGAAGGGATGCCCGGGCGTGGTCGGTCCCACTTTCCCGGTCTGATCATTTCATCTCGATGAGAAGGGAATTTCCCTCTCGACTTTTTATGTCTCATGCGGCGAGCGATCAGCGTTTCACTAAAATATCCCGACGCCTGACAGACAACGGATACGAGCAGAAGAAAAAGAATGAGAATACTCCGAAAGGGCATTTCGTCGATCATCAGACGGGAATAGGATTTCAGGCGAAGCGCGTACAGCCCCTCGTTCAACTTGTCTCTGACGAAATAGTGCGCTTTTCCACGGCTAAAATGCCACCGTATGAATCCGGAGAGAGTGGAACGGGACACGTGCCGCACGACGGGCGAATCCAGGTAAAGAATGTGGTAACCCTTTGCAACCAGCCTGCGGGCAAGGACGTTGTCCTCGCCGGTCGAGCCGGTGTCATCGAATCCGCCGATTTCGATAATGATCGAGCGCGATATAGCGGCATTGCAGGTGGAAAGATGACGAGTGTATCTGTTACGATCAACGTGCCACATCCTGGAAAACCCCAGATTGCCGCCCGCCGGATAGCCCAGAAGTGCAATGGTGTCTCCCAGGAAATTGGATTTTTCCACCACCACCCTGCCCATGACCGCCTCGGCGCGCCCCGAAACAATGGGATTGGTGATGGCCGAGAGCCAATCCGGCCGCAGGGCCACCACGTCGTCGTCCAGGAAAAGGACGAACTCGCCCCGCGCCCTTCGGATCCCCTCGTTGCGGTAGAAACCATAAGGGCGGCCCCATTCATGTTTCAAGAGAACGACGTGCAGTGTCAGCGATTCGAGCAGGGGCAGGTCCAGTTTCCCGTCTTTTTCCTGGAAGACGAGGATGACCTCCGACTGGTCGATACGGTCAACCGCCTCAAGGGACCTCAGTAAATCGTAAAGCGATTGCCGTACCGATGTGATCACCACGATGCTGTATGTCGGGTACATGGTCTTTGGCGATGGTTTATCCATATGAGGCTATGATTCGATACCTGGGTTGACTGTTGTTATACGGGCCGTCTCGTCTCGTTCTTCCTGACGTCCTTCATATAGTTGAGCATGCCCAGCAGGTAGGCCGCCGCGCACGCGCTGTACCAGACGACGCACAAGGGCAGCTCATGGCGGTGGAAGCCGAACCTTTTCCAGGAACGGGCAAACCGGCTCATGTCGGAGAGCAATCTGCCGGCGCCGAACACGAGCGGGGCCAGGAAACCCAGCTTTAGAAGTCCGGCCCCTTTGGCCTCGGGATTGAAACGTCTGATGCCCAGGGTGTTGGGGCCGTATTTTGAAAACCAGAGCCGCAGGGATTCAAGAAAATCCTCGGATTTGTGCCGAACCTCGATACGCGGGTCAAGCAGGACGGCTATCCCCATGTCCCGAACAATGGCCGACAGCACGACGGCCCCGGCCCCCCCGCCCATACCCGCAACCGCTGGAAACGAAACAAGGCATCGATTCAAAAGCTCCCTGCGGATGCCGAAGTTGCCGTCATTCAGAAACTCCACGACGTGAGGTTTGTCCGATGCGAAATGAAAGTGCGTGAAAATGTGTGAAAATCTTTCAGAGAAAGCATTTCCGTGGTCGAGGTTGCCCGTCACGATGCCCCGGCCCTCCAGACAATTGCTCATCATGTGCAGCCAGTTTTTCGGTACAATGCAGTCCGAGTCGGTAAAGGCCAGGGTGTCGTGTTGGGCCTTATGCGCGGCGATCGCCACGGAATCGGGCCAGCCTCGAGGGCGGTCCTTCCGGATGATGGTGGCGGGCATGGTTTCAAGCAGGGAAATGCTCTCATTGCGCGTGCCGTCATCGATGACAATGAGTTCGAACGTGCCGTCGTATTCCTGGTTCAAGGCGGCCCTGACGCAGGGTAGCAGGTCCACACCGGTCTCCTCATTGCATATAATCACTGAAAATGGAACGGGTCGCCGGAATGATGGCATTTTATCTCTATTTTTGAAATTTATCTGAAAATATCCAGGTCCTGAGGCCTTTGTTGTGTTTAAGATTTAAAACGGCGAACATTCTTGATATTTCAACGTCGCGGCTATTCCTCAATCTTGTTTCACCCCATCCGCTGCAGGTTTTTACCCCGGTAATGGAAACCCGCGGGAAAGTCAATGCGTATCGTCATCGTTCCGGCATTGTGTCGTTCGCGGTCATTGGAGGTTTGCATATTCCACAGATAGCCCTCCACTTTCAGGGTAATGAAGGCTACCGTACAGACTTTCCTAAAGACCGGGCACCCGCCGCACGCCATCGTTTACCCGGGGAAGCCGGACCGGCATCAGGGAGCCGCCTTCGATTTCGAAAAGCACATAAAACGGTTCTCGTAAAGGCTCTCCACCCAGGTTCAGCAGGGGTTCCCTGAAGTGCCAGAATCGAGTTGCAAGTTTATCGGGACGAGTGACCACATAGTTCAGATGAAAGCGCTCTGCCCATCCTGGAAATTCGGGATCGGCAAAAGAGCGGATTCGTTTTCCCGGATTCAGGAAACGGCAGTCGGTCATGAAAGACAACGACCGCTCCACCCACTCGCCTGAAGAAGCCCGATTCAGATCGGCATACCGTGCCACCACGGCCACCGGACCGCCGCCACAGGCTTGGGCCTTCAGATGCTCCGAAATACGGAGCATGTCCAGGTATTCGCCCCCCAGGTATTTTCTGTGGAAATCCGGGCTATGGACGATCCAGGCCTGGAAGACGAGGATCGCGAGATTACACGCGACCACGCTGATGAGTCCGGCAAAGGCGCAGCCCATGATCATCCTTTTCGTTCGTGCAAAAGCCTTTGCGGAAACAACTTGCCCGAGCCCGTCCCAAATCCCCAGCAGAATCAAAGGGGCCGCCGGGGCGAAGTAACGCGGGAGGGGGTACCACCGGATTATAATGAGCACGGCCAGGAATCCTGCCGTGGCGACCCAGATCCATTGGCTGGTCCTGACGGCCTTTACGACTCGGACCGATAAAAAGACAATCAGCAACCACCCCAGCAGGTTGATGACGTGCTTCGAGGCCGGCCACTTCTTGGCTGCTGTTGCAGGAGGCCATAACAGAAGGGAGAACCACTCCCCGGCTTCGGTGATGCGGCGCAACATTTCCGACGGCCCGATTTCCAAATGCTTTGGCAGGCGGCCTCCCTGCTTCTTAAGTGCATTATCCGCAAGCTCGCGATCGACTTCGGAAAGACCTTGCGTGCGGATATGTTCCGCCCGGCTCTCCAGGGCGTTCAGCGTCACGAACATGGTTGCCGCAGATACAAATGAAATCAGCAGCAATACAGCCCATGGGCGTCCGGACGACAGCCTGCTTTGGCCAGTGAAAAGGGCGCCGCACACGAGGATCACCGAAAGCAAACCGCGCCAGTTGGCCAGGACCATTGCGGTACAGAGCAAGGCCAGCAATGGCACTCGCCAACTGGCCGACCTCCCCTCGCCAAACTGGACCGCCAAAAGCATGGCCGCGCCCAGAAGGAAATAAGAAAGCGATTCCGTGTAATAGGTATATGAAAAGCGATGCCATTCGAACAGGATTCCAACGACGAGCATCACCGCCAGGGCTTTCGGCGGGGACGTGTATCGTCTAAGAACCAGGTACCACATAATGACGGCGCCCAGCAGGAGAAACACAAGTACCCAATTGAGAATAGAAAACTCCGGTGTCACGAGCATGATCGAGGCTAGGAGCGCCGGAAAACCGGGGGGCGTATGGATAACGGGGGCGCCGTTGGACGTCAGGCCCCGACCCAGCGCCAGGTTGCGGGCGATGTCCAGGTGAAACGCGTCGTCGCTCCCCAACGGCAGCCAGCAACCGTTCTGGCACAAGGCATACAAAGCACCGAGCACAAGGGTCAGCACGACGACATGCCGGATAAGTTCCTTTTCCTTCAGTGCAACCACTGCATGGCGGTTTGCTGTCAAGGTTGAGTCCCTATTCATCCCTCTTTACGCCGGTTGATTAGTCCAATTTAGCCTTCCTGTCGCCTGAAATTTGCAGGATACGGATTTTGGCAAAATGTTATTGGAATTTCAGGGCCGTTCGCATTAAACTGCAACTGCTGCCCGGATTATCGGTTGCCTGTTTTCGGCGCCTGAAACACCAATCACGGCTGCTCGATTTTAGCATCGTCGCATACTCGAACAGAAAAGGAAAACCATGCGTGTCCTTTTTGATATGGGGCATCCGGCCCACGTCCATCTTTTCCGTATCGCCCGGCGGCACCTGATCGATCGCGGGCATGAGGTCTTTGTCGTTGCCCGCCAAAAGGACGTGACGCATGAGCTTCTCAAGGCCTACGGCATCGACTTTGTTCCAGGTTCTCGGATCCGAACCGGTGGGGGGCGTTTTCTTGAACTGTTCGAATGGTTTGTTCGGGTGCGGCGCGAAATCGTGCGGCATCACATCGATGTGGTTGTCAGCAACGGATCGCCGGCAGGGGCCTGGGCCGCGCGGGTGGTGGGGATTCCCCACCTGGCGTTCAACGATACGGAATCGTCGCGCGAGCAGCGAATGCTTTATGGTCCGGCCTCGACAAAAATATTTACGCCCCGTTGCCTGCTGGCGAATTACGGTCCTAAACAGGTCCGATATGATGGTATTCACGATCTGGCATATCTTCGCCCCGAGCATTTCGTGCCCGATCCCCGAGTCCGCGAGGAGCTTGGCGTTGGACCGGTCGAGGACTACGCCATCATGCGGTTTGTCTCATGGGACGCAACACACGATTGGTTGCAAAAAAAGACCGGCGTGGATGCTTATCGCGCGCTATCGTCGGAGTTGGCCAGGCACGGCGCCATATTCATTTCGGCTGAAGGCCCGCTGCCTGAAGACCTTAAACCATATAGACTACCCATCGAACCGCATCGCTTTCACGATGCCCTGGCTTTTGCGACCATCGTCGTTGGTGACGGATGCACGCCTGCCACCGAGGCAGCCGTCCTCGGGACGCCTTCCCTTTTAAT
>JAFDKD010000090.1 GCA_019307165.1 Deltaproteobacteria bacterium
GGCAACGTTGCTCCAGAGGCTGATTGCCAGGAGGGCGACACCAAAACCGCGCAGACGATGTCGTCGCAAGGAGGCGATTCTGACATGCCCTATCATTCTTGAGAATACCTCACGAAACAGGCCTTGTCAAAACCTGCGCCTGCGTTCCAGTACCATAACCGGTTGAATTTACATTTTATATTACGCTATGGCTTGGTAGTAATCACAGGTGCTAAGCATAAGCCGACCATGGTAGCCCACATTAAATCAGAAAGAAAATTTCGGGCACCTATTTCGAGGCGCTATTGAACCACTTATCAATGGCGTCTTTATCAAACCGCCACACCCTTCCAATCTGGATAGCGGGAATTTTGCCTTCCTTGGCGTATTAGCAGAGAGGGAAAGACTTGGATTTGCGGAAAATGTCGAAGTATTACCCTGATTCACCATCATCATTCGAAATTCCTTGTTCTATATTCGATATTCGCCTTGCCTCCATATCCCGTCCTGGCGTCCAACTCCGCCATCATCTCGTTGAGCGTCTCCTCAACCTCCTGCCGCAGGCGTTCGAGTCCGTTTTTGTCAAGACGCCCGGGAATATGCCATGGCTCCCGATAGCTGATGAGCACCCGGCTGAAGGGCAGGGGTATCATGGTTCTGTCCCAGGTTTTTTTCAGGGTCAGGGCCGGATGCGCGGAGACCATGACCGGCAGGAGCGGGAGTTCCGCCTTTTTGGCCAGAAGGATCATCCCCGGCTTGGCTACGCATCGGGGTCCCCTGGGGCCGTCGAGGACGGTGGCGGCCGCCTTTGCCGCGCCCGGGCGGCGCAACTGCGCGATCATGCTTCTTAAGGCCTCGCGCCCGCCTCTGCTTGAAGACCCACGGACAGGGACGACGCCGAGCTTTTCAGCAAATGTGGCAAGCAGGTCGCCGTCCCTGGACCGGCTGAACATGACGACAGGCCGGAGTTTGCGGAAAAACCAGACCATGAAGATGGCGTTTCGGTGCCAGCAGGCCCCGACCAGCCCCCTCTGCGATACGACATACCGGTCGTGAAGGTGCTTGTTAATGATCTCAATGCGGCAGGTGGAGAACCAGAGCCTGAGGATCCACGACCCCAGCGCCAGGACCAGGCGCCTGCCCGGCGGTTGAGGATTCGTCATTTTCTGGTCGGTATTGGACATTCGATAGCTTATTCGGTCTAGAAAACCTGGTCCTCTGGGACCGTCGAAGATCCCGCTTAGCGGGAGTCAGAGTTATCTGGCTATGCCAATGCGGAAATAAGGTTTCAGGTGTCAGTGTTCCCCGCCCAACAACGGCGGGATCTTCGACAGGTGTCAGTACGAATAATAGACTTCGATGCCAGTGTGTATTGCTGCTGGGATTGCCCTCATTTGATTTCCCAGCGTTTGCTTAAAAGAAGTCCTTTCCTGACACCTGACACCTATGGGTACATCCCTTGCAAGACACGATAATTGCTGTGCCCCCTATGGGGGCGGCCAAAAATCCGGGCGTGCTGGGCTGTAGCCTTGGCGAAGGCCGATCCTCTGGTCCCGGATCTTTACTGACTTCATTCGGCCGCTAGTTTTCAGTCAGCAACAGGGCCCGCCCTTCCCCGTAATCAAAAATTACCCCGTCGGGCGTAATGGCCACGAGGGTAATGTCGTTGCCCCCGATCCGATCGCCCGCCACATACCGGCGCATATTGATAAACACAAAGCTTTCGGCGGAATTCTCATAAAAGGCGTGGACGTTGATTTTCAGGTCTTTGAATTTTTCCCGAATCTCATCCGGCAGGTCCATTACCATGGGAATGTCGCCGCGGGATGCCGATACGGCAGCGGGTTCGGCGCGTTGCATGGGCGGGGTCTGCGTTTCTGCCGGTTCCAGGGGAGGAGAAGGCCGAACGTCGTCCGCGGGTTGTTTTTCCGTTGGGGCTGGAGAGGGCGGCTCGGCCACCTTGGCAACCGGGACAGCCTCGGGATCGGGCCTTGCCTCAGGGCTGGCAGCGGATGTTTCCGATGCCTGTACCGACGCCGTGACAAGCGCCTTTTCAGGCGAAGGGGGGGGCGTCCGAGAGGGCCGCTCCTTCGGTGCATGGACCACCCGGGCCTCCTGCGACAAAGGCCGGGTGGGGCCGCGGAGGTCACGGGCCGAGGGGGGCTCTTTCGGCTCGGGGGGCGGGGGCGCCGGCCTTGAAACCGGGGGTTCGGCCGCTGCGTCCCTCGACGGCGTTACCTCAGGGGTTGCATCCGGCGGGGCGTCCGCCGACGGCTTGGGTTCGGCAGGGGACACGGCAGGGGCCTGCATCGCCGGCCGGCGGGGCGACTTTTCCGGCCGGAAAAGGCTGCCTAAAACGAGGAGATTCAGCGCCAGTACAATAATAAGCAGTATCCAGGGCCAGCGGCGTCGGCGGGTGACGGGCTCGGATTCGTATAGCGTGCTCAAATCGGGGGCACGCTCGACCCGGCGGTCGCGCTCCACCCGTTTGAGAGCATCAAGGATAAGAGACACGTCGGGTTACCTCATGGCCTCTGGGATTCGACTCAATAATGGACCGGAGGCGTCATTTCCCGCGGCGGTCAACTGGATCAGCGTCTGTTCTCCGACCACCCCGTCCGATTTCAGGGCATGGGCGCTTTGAAAGGCCATGACCCGGAGCGTGACGTCATCGTCGAAAACAGGGTCCTCTTCCCCCTCCGGGCCACCTGGCGGGAGCCCTTCCGCTTTGTTCAGCCGGCCTTTGAGCCAGCGGACATCGGGGCCCGAACTGCCCGGTCTGATAAGTAACGATTTCAGGGGCGGCGGTTTCCACAGGATGATGAAATCCCCCCACCACATGCGTTCCACCTGGGATGGGGGCAGGGTCACTTCCCTGCCGGAAAAACCCAGCGTGACGTCCCGATCGTTCAAGGCCGTTGCCACCACAAGGTAAAGCCTGCGCGCTTCATCTGAGAGTTCCAGCACGGCCGGGCGTCCGTAATGGGCCAGGGTGTTCCAGTTGCCGCGGTCATGGTGACAGCGCAGACCCGCTGCCAGGGCTGCGTCACAGGCCGTTTTATCGGGCTTTGGATCGAAATCGACATCCCACAGTCGAAAAATGGTTTCAAAAGCTGCCGCCGTGCTTGTCTCTACGGTCCCGCTCTTCAGCAGGTCAATAAGATTCACGGCTTCGGGATCGGGTTCGGAAACGGACGGGGGTTCGGCGGGCGGCACCGCTTCTTCTGGTGCACTTGCTTCGACATTCGCGTTCAATTCCGACTCCTGAAGACCGGAGGAGTTGCCCTGCTGCGGCGGGAGACTTGGTTGTCCGTCGGGCGGCGCCGCTTCTTCGGGCGCACTTGTTTCCACTTCCGTGTTCAACCCCGAATCAGGGCGCTCGGGGGATTCGTCCCGCTGTGGCGGGGGACTTGGTTGTGCGCCGGCGGGCGTCTCAACCGGTTCCGGGACTGCTGCTTCGCGGTTTTCCTGAAATACGGGAAGATTCAACAGCCCCGACCAGGGCGAGAGCCGCCAACTCAGCCCTATGGCCAGTAAAAGAAGTATGGCGATTCCCCATCCAAGGGGTCTGCGAAACAGGGGTTTCCATTTTTTGTCCAGCACTTCGGACGCGGCCGTCCGCACGAGGGCGCGGTTGATCGTCTGGCGTCGGTGCGCATAGGCGCCCAGTATGGCGCGATCGCAGATAACATTGATAAGGCGGGGAATGCCGTTGGATATCTTATAAATCAGGCGGAGGGCGCCGCCGGCGAACAGGGGACGCGTCGCGCCCGCTATTTCCAACCGGTGCCGGATGTATGCGGCCGTCTCATCCTTTGACAAGGGATCGAGGTGGCATCGGGCGGTGATTCGCTGTGCCAATTGCCGCAATTCGGGGCGGCCCATCATGGACTTGAGTTCAGGTTGACCGATGAGGATGATCTGAAGCAGTTTTTCCGACGTGGTTTCCAAGTTGGTGAGCAGGCGAATCTGTTCAAGGGTTTCAATATCCAGGTTTTGGGCTTCGTCCAATACCAGCACGGTGGCGCGGCCCTTTTCGTGGACCTCCAGCAAATGACGGTTGAGAATATCGGTAAGCTGCTTGGCGCCGGCCGTTCCCGGCGGATAAGCAACATTTAGTTCGTCGCAGATCGTACCGAGGAGTTCCGCCGCCGTCTGCTTGGGATTCAGGACGAGCGCCACGTCCACCGTGGGCGGCACCTGCTCCAGCATGCTGCGGCACAACGTTGTCTTGCCCGTTCCCACTTCTCCGGTAAGCAGTACGAAGCCCCCGCCCTCCCCCATCCCGAAGAGCAGATGCGCCAGGGCTTCTTTGTGGCGCGGGCTCATGAACAGGAACCGGGGGTCGGGAACCAGCGAAAAGGGTTTATGTTTTAGACCGAAATATGCGCGATACATGGATTGACATTAGGCAAAAGCCGCGGCCGTGTCAAGATGACCCGAATCCATCGCCTAAATTGGACTCAGCTTTTTCATGGGGTGGATTGGGGACATTCCTGATCATCAGCAAGGTGCCAGATGTGAGGCGCCGAGGAGCGACGACTGAGGCGTATGAACTTTACGCCGCAGGGAGGAGCGATCGAAGGCAACAAAGCAGATGGCGCCTTGATGGTGTATCAGGGATCAGCGGCGAACCGAAGGCCCCCCTGCGGCGGGGTGGATGAAGGCATGGGCATATTTTCTCACGTGGTGCCCGTCCAGAACGTGAAATGTCCTCAGGTTTTTCAGCGTCACGGGAGAAAAAGTACCAATGGGCAAGTAGATAATCTTTTTCCCCAGCCGCGAAGCCATGCCCAGGCATCGGCCTGAAGGGGGATCCGCCGATACGTAAACCACGTGTTTTTCCAGGCTGTAGTCCAGGGCCGCCATGAGCAGCCGCTCCGGTTTGTTTCTGGCCGTGTCGAAAAAGGGATCTCTCCAGATATCGTAAACCCGCAGGGGCGGATAGGTCAGCATGAATCCCCCGTAATGGCACCTGGATATGCCCGGTCCGTCCATGACGGCGCCGGCGGGCGTGCTGTAAAACGCCATGTCCGATTCCTGGGCGTGTTCTCCAAGCCAGGTGACGCGCCATGGAAATTGCTCGGCGCCGTCGCGTGGCGCCGTATCGGGATCGAAAACGATCGCGACGGACCCGACCCTGCCCGTGAAGGGCTGCTCGTTTTTCACGTAAATCGTGCCGCGGGACCAGTCACGTATGGTTTCCCTGATGTCCAGCCCCTCCCGCATGGAACAGGTAAAGGGTTCGACGCGGTTGTTTTCTTCCGATTTGATTTCGAGGGCCCTTTTTTTCAGATAGTCCCCATACCCTTCGATCGCCACGTCTTCAGGCGGATACGAGCAGATGGCGGACCCGTTGAACCCCTCACGCCACTCGTCGGGATGCCGTTCCCTGATCTTCTTTCGGACTGGAACGGGAACCAAGCGCCGCCGCAAGGTTTTCAACCGGCGGTGAAACCGGATCAGTTTGTTTCCAAGAAAAAGGTCCTCTCCGCTCAGGCGGAGGACGGGCAGCCCCGGGGCCTCGGTTTGCCAGGGATAGTCGCTTCCCAAATCCCAGATTTCGTAAGCAAAATTGTCGTCTGCGGCCCCTCTGGCGGCGATCACCAGCTGGTAAAAATCGGGTGCCAGACGGCCGGTGAGCAACGCATAGTTCCGGGCGAATTTATTGAGAATTCTGATCTGGACGGGAGAAAGCTCTTCCTTGCTGTTTTTCCAGTGGTTTTTCCGTGCCGCTTGGATCAGCCGAGCCTGAATTTTCAATCGGTCGATCCCTGCCGGATCGGATTTCGAGCGTCCGTTTTCATACGCCGCCGAGAGAAAGGGCATCTCGCTCATGATCTCCCGGCTCGAGTCCCGGTGAAGGTGGGCCAGTCCGACCCCGACGCGCCGTCGGCGTCCGATCACGTCGGTCTGAGGCTTTTCGAGAAGGCCCATGATTCCCGGCAGGTGGCCCAATCCACCCACAAACAACACGCGCGCGGCCTGCAGGTTCAGACACTGGAGATGATAGGCGATCGTCCTTTCGCGGAGAGCGTCGTTCGCCGGCACAGGGCCTTTGTCCAGATAGTCGAGACAGCTTCGGCAGTACGGAAAATGCCCAATCCGTTTGATGGCGTAAGAATCGGGCAGGGCCGAAACATCCTGGGGATACGCCTCCGTGTCCCGGTCCACAAAGGCGACGGGTATGCCGGCGTCCAAGGCCAGTCGAATGGCCTCGACCTGAGCGTCCGCCGGTTCTACAAGGAGGTAAGTTAAGGCGCCGTCCGCCTCCCCGTAGTGCACTACCGAGAGCAGCGGCAGCCGCGCGACACCCCGAAGGATTTGCGGCTTCAAGGTTTCCGGATACTCTACCGCCACCACGTCCGGGGCGTAGGCCTCGAACTGCCGCCTCACCTCATCGGCAAATTCCACGCGGTTGTGGAGGATGGGGAGCAGGCGGACGTTTCGCCATTGAAAGAATGCCGATTCAGAGAGTGCCATCAATATTCTTCAAAACGTTCAATCTTCATCGTTCCTTAACCTTGAACCGTGAACCCTTGAACCATGAACCTGAGCAGTTACGAATTTCCAATATCGAAGGGACACTTCATCATTCGATATTTATTGTTCGATATTCGACATTCTCAGTTCCCTAATCCTCTTGTTCGCGTTCGTCGATCAACGCGTTGAAGAAATCGGCCGCGTTATCGTCAAGGATCATGGCCGCAGACTCCCTGAGGCTGAGGATCGAACTGCTTTCTTCATCTCCGGATGCCCCGGCCGTTTGTGCTTCCGCCAAGCGCTTCAGGGCGTAGCGCGCTATATTGATGCCGTCCCTCACGGAGTAGCGTTCTTCGGCCTGGTGGGCGGCCTGGAGAAATTCAACCACATAGCTGAGTATCTCGTCGTCGGCAAAAGGAAGATTGCTTTTGAGAATCTCGAATTCCTCGTCCTTTTCCGGAAAATCGATGTAAATCCGGGGCTGAAGTCGTGAATGGATGTACTCCGGCAGCTCAAAGGTGCTGGCGTCGTCGTTCATGGTGGTGCACAGTCGGAAATCGGGATGCGCCTTGATTTTGATGCCCGCCACCACGGATTCCACATACCGTCTGTTGTCCATTAGCGGCGCCAGCGAGGCCCAACTCTTCTCGCTCATGCGGTTGCCCTCGTCGATGACCGCCACCCCGCCCTTGATCATGGCGGACACAACCGAACTGGCCATGTACCTTATTTTGCCCTGATCCGAAATAACCGGGGTGACGATCAGGTCCTCCGGGCGGGTGTCCATGGTGGCCTGGTACAGATACACGGGCCGGCCGAGGGCCTTTCCCGCATGGTAGGCCAGAGTGGTTTTGCCCACGCCCGGCCGTCCCATGAGGCGGGGGTTGAGGGGCAGATCGTGTTCTCCGAGCACCAGCCACGCGGCCAACACCTGGGTGACCAACTCCCCGAGCCCCACCCAGGTCATGGGCACGTCGTCCGGGGCGCTCAGGTGAAGTTCGATACCTTCGATTGTGACACTTTCCATTACCATTTCAACCTCAAATGAAACGATTCGATCGTTTGCGTTTTTTGTTAAGCGGAAGTTTAGGGTTCAAGGGGGCAAGGATTCAAGGGTTCAAGGGGGCGAGGGCAAAATGATGTCTTTCACTTGACTCCTTGAATCCTGGGCCCCTCGACCCCTTTATTCCATTGACAGTGCCCTTTGAACCTTCAGTCTTCCTTAATCCTTCCCGAGCCGCTCACTTCATGGCATCCAGTCTTTCTTTGGCTTTTTCAGCCGTCGCCGTGTCCGGATATTTTTCCAGAATTTCCCGGTAAAGTTTCGCGGCGTTCGGCTTGTTGTTCTGGAGTTCTTCGAACTGGGCCGTGTCATAGAGTTCCTGCGCCCGCTTGTCCGAACATCCGGCAAAAGCGAATATGACGAAAAACAGAAGAATAAATATGCCTCGTTTCATGGTGTTCCCCCTTTATGGCGGTGCTTCCGGGTTTTCAGTGGGTGAATATCACGTTAACCAGCACGCGTACTCGTGCTCAGCGAAGCGGTGATCGTGTTCGTTGTCGTTGTCGTAATCGAGCAGATCATGCAGTTCGGTCATGAGCAGCTTGACCTCTATCGGGTTTCACTGAAATACGCCGTCAGAAAGAGTTGGGCGCCTTAAGGCGATTACGATCACGACAACGAACACGACAACGATTGTTGCCGGTATCAATTGATAGGCTTTTCTGTACCCTGCTACCCACTGAAAACCCGGAAGAGCCTTTAAGGTTCAGGCAAAAGGTAAGAAAAGACCGACACCCGAATCCTTCCCTTGGCTGCCCCTATTCTTCCTTGAATAGAAATTCGTTCAACCGGCCCGTTTCCAGATCGACGTGCACCAGTTTGTTTCTGAATATATTGCCGCGGTTCAAGAGAATCTTCACTACCTCCATGGCCTCCAGACTCGCCACCACGGCGGGCGTTATCGTTGGGACTCCCAGCACGGCCTC
>JAFDKD010000658.1 GCA_019307165.1 Deltaproteobacteria bacterium
CCTCGAGTTCGGGTTATTGCCTAGTGCCTTCTTCTGATCCTGCTCGCCAACCTGGCAGCTGTTGCGCATTCATGTGGATATGCCCAGTTTGGGGAGTATCACGGCCTGAAGAAGGACCCAAATTCCTACCACGAGAAGCAACATCCATAATCCGCCCATGGGTTTTCCCTTTCTTTTACTTTCATATTCAATGTGGTTTGTCTGAGTCATTGTCACGTCTTGGAAATTCTACAACATATTTCCCAAAACCCATTATTCCAGTGTTCCATCATTCCAACATTCCAATTGGGGCGAAGCCCCTAAGTTCAGTCTGCAACGCGGCACACGGCCGCAGACGGATCAGGCTCAGGAAAATCCGCCGGAGGGTGAGCAGCCGGAGAGGGCCGATGCGGCACCTAATCCATCCGACTTGCCTCCGCCGAAACAGGAAAACGTGGAAAGCAGCCGGTCCGTGTCCTTTCCGCCGCAGGACGGGCACTCGGGGCTGTCATCACTGCGGAAACATAAAAATTCGAAATCCGTCCCGCACTTCTTGCATTTGAATTCGTATATGGGCATGTCTGTTCTCCTTACGTGTGTAGAGGCCCGCATTTGGAAATGGTTTCATCAATTATAAGTCTTCATAGATGTATTTCAAATGTTCATTTTCGATTGCCTGCCGCGCCATTGCTCGTTGGAGCGTAGGCGGGTCGAGCGGATGGCAGCTGTCCGATATGTTCCTAAGAATCGAGCAGGCCCGGAAGAAACAGACTCAGAGCGGGCCAGAAGGTGATCAACAGCAATGTTATCAGGAGCAGCAACAGGAACGGAAGGGTCGCTTTGTAAAGCTCGACAATGGGGCGGTCGAACCGCGAGCTTGCAATAAACAGGTTCAGCCCCACCGGGGGCGTGTTGTAACCGATGCCCAGGTTGGCCAGGAATACGATGCCCAGGTGTACGGGATCGATGCCGAAACGCGCCGCCAGGGGGACGATCAACGGTACCACCACCAGAATGGCGCTGAAAATGTCCATCATGCAGCCCACCAGAATGAGAAACACATTCAATATCAGAAGAAATCCGATCCTGGTTTCCACCATCCCTTCCATGAAATCGAGGATCTTCATGGGTATGAAGGCGTCCACCAGATAATTGGTGAAACCGAGGGCGGCCCCCAGTATGATCAGGATCCCCCCGACCATTTTCATGCTCTCCGTCATGATCCGGGACAGGTCTTTGCCCAGCGTCAATTCCCGAAAGACGAACACCTTGATGACGATGACGTACACCACGGCGAGGGCGGCCGTTTCGGTGGCCGTGCTGAAGCCGGAGTATATGCCCGCAATGATAAGGAACGGGATGGGCAGTTCCCAGGCCGCTGCCCTAAGGGCCGAGAAAAACTCGTGAAAAGAGAACGGGGGCCTCTCCAGTTGCCATTTTTTCCCCATATAAATGGAAAAAAGACAGGGCCCCGCAACCATGAGGAGGCCTGGAATAATGCCCCCCATGAAAAGTTTCTCAATGCTGGCGCCCGACACGAAGCCATAAAGGATGATTGGGAGACTAGGGGGAAAATGAAGGCCGATACTCCCCGACGTCGTCATCAGGCCGAGGGAGAAACGCTCACTGTATTTTTCCGAGATCAGGGCCGGAAAGAGCAGTCCGCCCAATGCGATAATGGTGATGCCCGTGGCGCCGGTGATGGCCGTGAAAAATGCACAGGTGATCAGGGCCACCACGCCGAGACCGCCTGGCATCCATCCGAACACGCTTTTGGAAAACCTGACCAGCCGCGCGGAAGTGCCTCCCTCCGAAAGCAGATAGCCGGCAAAGGTAAAGAGTGGAATAGCCAGGAGAACGGGGGCGTTGGCCAGACGATAGATTTCAATGGGAATGGCCGCGAAATCGACGCCGCTCATATGCAGTCCCAGCATGGCGGCGGCAAGGATGCCCAGGAAAAGGGGCAGACCTAAAATCACGAGGACAATGAGGAGCAGGACCAGGGCGAGGATCATTTTTCCGCCCCTCGAGTCAGTTCAACGGCCTGTCGGACGGCCCTGAGGGAAAAGCGGAAAAGGATCGCCGCGAAGCCCAGGGGCATGATGAGTTGGCCGATCCA
This sequence comes from Deltaproteobacteria bacterium, assembly GCA_019307165.1. GTDB lineage: Bacteria > Desulfobacterota > DSM-4660 > Desulfatiglandales > Desulfatiglandaceae > JAFDKD01. Next base: position 2,099 of record JAFDKD010000658.1, read on the forward strand.
ACCGGGCAGGCCGAGAAACAAACTCCCCCCGAATGTCCTCTCCAGCGCCACGTAACCGATGCATACCTTGAGCATGATCCCGGAAATGATCGCGGCCACGGAGGATAGGAGAAGTTCTCGCAACGGAAGCCAGCGCGGGGGAAGGATGGCGGCGAACAGATCGATTTTAATGTGCTTGTTCTCCCGGGTCAGCAGGGAGGCCCCCAGAAACGCCAGCCACAGCACCAGGAGACGAACAAGGATTTCCGACCAGTCCAGGTAGGCCATCCACTGGTTTGCCCACTCGAAGCGGGCATGGGTATAAAGCGCCCTCAGGCAGACCTGTGCAAAGGTCAAAACGACCATGGCCCAGAGAAAAACGACGATCAGCCAGGTCTCCAATCTGGCCAGGGCTTTGTCAATGGTGTCGAACACGCTCTGTTAAGTCCCCTTTTACAAAAAGACCTTCCGGGTTTTCAGTGGATGAATATTGCGTTAACAACCGCTCATGTTCGTGCTCAGGGAAGCGGTGCTCGTAGTCGTGTTCGTTGTCGTTGTCGTAATCGAGGGATTGAAGGTCGGCATTTTATATGCCGCCGCAGATCAGTTGGCTCCTGCCGATCTCATTTGGCGGGGCATAAAACTCCGCCCTACGGCGAATTGTGTGCGCAATTGGTTGAAAGCGATTACGATTACGACAACGACCACGAGAACGAATATTGCCGGTTTCATGAAATTTCGCACCTGATCAGACTTGTCGGAGCGTAGCGGAGATCCCACCGTTGTTGGGCGGGGCCGCCCCTCAGGCCAGAGGCGGCGCTCACACCTGAAACCTTTTCTTCTTCCCTACTTTACCGCTTCCCC
>JAFDKD010000659.1 GCA_019307165.1 Deltaproteobacteria bacterium
GTGCTTTGCCAACTTCCACGTTCCGAGAATGCCGAGGAGGCCCACAAAGGCGTTTAAGAGGTGACGGGTTTCATATTCACCGAGGGGCGAGTAATCATTTAAAAAAGCAGCGGCCAGGTCGAAAGCACTGCCGTAATAAATTATCCTTTTTCCATATTCGATTGCCGATTTATCTTCTAAATTTGTTTTATAATAATTTAAAACACGTATACCATAATTATTATGTATAGGCTCATCCCATGTAATGCCAAAGTCCCGGAACAAGAGACAAATCGCGATTACGGAAATAGCGAGGAACCCCAAACAGGCCCATGTGGGGTGGTACGCACGTAGATCACTGCCCTTACTGTTTGCCATATCCGCTCTTTTCATGGCCGGAACCTGAAACCCGCCGTGCGGTCTGATCGAGGCAACACGTCGCGCCCATTCCTGCTCACTTACCTGTCAGCCGGCAACGATTATTTCGGGGTGAGTAACCAGCGAAAATTCAATATTCTTAATTTCGCTTTTTACCATTTCCTTTGTGTCTTCGATCCTGTAAACAGGGATGTCTAGAAGCCGCGGCTGTTCGAAGTATTTTGCTGTAACGGCAAAAGCGACAATCCTATGCGTAGCGCATAGAAAATCGTGCATGATTCTTCCTAGGGCACCGGCGCCGATGATGATAACATCCATCTCTGTATCCCACCTCCGCGGTATTTGAGGGCAAAAAAAATGGACCGTCAGTAGACGCACCCAAGTCTTTTGCGGGTGCGAAAGCGTACCCAAAAAACAGGCAGTATGTCGTGCCCGCACGCGATATCAGGGCAAACAATTCCGGAGCCCGGTGTGATTCCATGAGCAGGCGCTTTTAAATATTCAGCGCCGGCTGCGTCCGGCGGGGTTTTGAAGGGTTCAGTATCTATGAATACCTGAGACAAAACAACTGGAAATTCACGCGATATATCGGCGCTGCCGATCTCATCGTCATCTTGACATGCGCTGCCATTAATGAAAACGAGGATCGTTCCTTCAAGACGTTCGGCTCCCGGGGGTGATCGTCAACATGTATGACGATCGACCGAATACGCCGGCGAGTCGAATGGAAAAAACGGTTGCGGAGGAAGTCAAGTACCAACGTGCCGCGGAAGTCCGCAGATCGCGGATCACGTCCGACACGTGTTATTGAACTGCCGATCGGCGGAGTTGATCTGAAGGTATTTGCAATGTTATATTTGTCTTCATCGGGACCTGAATAGAGATGGTTCCATATCAACTGCCAAAAATGTGAATCGGTAAAGCAAATGATTTGTGAAGCAGAACTGTCCGAAGATCAACCTGTTGATTTCTCGATCATTATCCCGGTCTATGACAATGAGGGGAGCCTGAAGCCCACATTTGAAAGGCTGGAGGACGCGGTATTTTCGGCAAACAAGGGCAAGTCCTATGAAGTCATTTTCGTTGACGACGGTTCAGGCGACAACTCCCTTTCGGAACTCCTTGAAATACAACAGAAAAATCCCCAAACCGTAACGGTTATCAAATTCACTCGAAATTTTGGCCAGGGGTACGCAAGGCTGGCCGGGTATACCCATGCCAGGGGAAAATGCCTGATCTACCTGACGGCAGATCTGCAGAATCCGCCGGAATTGATCAATCAGATGCTCGACTGTTTCTTCAACCAGGGTTATGACGTTGTCATCGGCACGCGCAAATCCAGAAATGAGTCTTTTTATAGAAGGTTCACATCAAAAATTTTTTACACCATTATAAAACGGTTGAGCTTTCCCGGCATGCCTGTGGGGGGATTCGACTACCACCTTATCAGTGACAACGTGAAGGCGTTGATTCTAGAGAACCGGGAAGCCAATCCTTTTTTTCAGGGGCAGCTTCTTTGGTCCGGATACAGGGCCAAGATGATTCCCTATGAGCGGGAAAAAAGATTCATTGGGAAGTCTCGGTGGACTTTCAGCAAGAAGATCAAATTCATGATCGACGGAATTTCGGCATATTCCTACTTTCCTTTCAGGATCATGACGGCGGGAGGAATCGTGGTGGTACTTGCCGGTTTTGTCTACGGAATATGGACATTCTTGGCCCGTATCGTTGCTCACACCCCCATGGAAGGATGGCAACTGCTGATAATTCTTGTGTTGGTGCTAGCCGGCGTTCAAATGCTCATGCTCGGGATCGTTGGGGAATATTTATGGAGAACCCTCGACCAGGTAAGAAACAGACCGCCTTACGTCATAGAAAGGATTTATAAATAGCCTACTGGACCCAATCCCCATGGGGCAAACCGAAGCCGACCCGCCGGCACGCAACCTTGACGGAGACCAGGCCTCCAGGGTCCACAGACCCGGATTCTTCGATTTCGTTTAATCTAAGGTCTATTGTCAATATCTATGCCCGGAAACAACACCCATCAGAAAATCAACGATTTCGTCTCGCGCACGCGAGCGCTGAACGGCCGGTTGCTGAACGAGCGGGAACCCTGGAACACGGCCGTCTCTGCAGACGCCATCCGGCATTTTTGTTACGGTATCGGCGACGACAACCCGCTGTGGCTGGATCCCGCTTACGCGGAAAAGTCCCGCCACGGGAGGTTGGAGGCGCCGCCGGCTTTTCTGACCTCGGTGCTCTACCCCATACTGCACGGAGCGCCCATGGACGTTCCCTTGTCCAGTCTTATCGTCGAGCTCGAATACCGGTGGTTCCAGCCCGTCATCGAGGGTGATCTTCTTCTAGCCGCGTCAACACAAAAAGACGTTTTCGAATCAAGAAAACGGGGCGGCCGACGGGCGGTGTTTATCGTATCGGATACGTCCTACCGGAACCATCGGGACGAACTGGTGGCCGAGGCGACCGGGACCCTCATGCGGCTTGAGCGGGTCGACGGAGAGATGCTGTTCGACAGGCCCATCCATCGATACGACCCCGATGAACTGGAGCGCATCGGTG
>JAFDKD010000660.1 GCA_019307165.1 Deltaproteobacteria bacterium
TGTGCCATAGAAACATCCGGCCCCCGGATCCCAACGAATAAAAGCAGAACCGATAATCCGATCCATAGCTGTTTCATGGTTCACCTCCCTGGCATGCCCACCGGGCAGGCTGCCCGATGTCGTATCGCCTTTTCTTGTGGAATGTCCATTCCCACCAAATCCGTTAGGCAAGCCGTTGGGGCGGTCTACTGACGGACGCCGTAAAAAAGGATCTCTCCTTCACCCTCAAGCCTCCCATAAAGCGGTGTCTGCTTATGCCCGGAGGCCTCCGAAACCTTGGGGCGCAGATAGGCGCCCAGTTCGGTCCCGGTCACCACGCCGTCTTTGTCCAAATCACCCTCGCCTTCCAGTGCCTTCAAAAAGTAGGTGGTGAATAGCCCATGTCCCTCTCTCTCCTGGACCTGTTCACCCTTTCCCCCTGCAGTGATAATCTGGACGGCCCGCATGGATGCCACCTTTCTGAGATACCCGGTCAGCTCAGGCAAGGTGCCGTAGGACCTGTTCAATCCGAGGCCCGAATAGCAGCAGTCCATCACATAGAGAATGTGCTTGGCCGGGATATGGTTTGAAAGACTCCGGATCTGTTCCATGGAAATGGCCGTGGAAGTGTAGTCCAAGGGGTCTGCGTCCACCGGAAGGATGAACCCCCTCCTGCCGCCGCCGGCAAGCTCCTGCGTCTGCCCGTGGCCGGCAAAATAAAAAACCACACGATGGTTCCATTGCACTTTTCGCGGCAGGTTATGAAACAGTTCCGTCAATATCCGCCGCTGGGTGGCCTCCCCGTCCACAATGGTGATGACCTCGTCAAACCCTTCTTCCTTGAATTTCTTTTCGATGGCCCTGGCATCGTTCACAGCGCACTCGAGAACCGGCCACTTTTCGTACTGATTGATCCCGATCACCACGGCCAGAGACTTGTCGTAGATCCTGTCGAGCCCTGCGGTTACGCGCTCCCCCGGCACCCTCACAGGAGGGGATTCCTCCCGTTTGATGGTCACGGACAGGGCGGAGCGGTTGCCCAGGCGATCCGCCGCTTCGATGCGGATCCGGTTTTTGCCCATTCGGAGGGGAACATCACTCAAGAAATTCCCTTCCGCATCCAGGGCCACTTTTACGCCATCGATTGTTACCCAACCCACACCGCTCATGTCGCTTGCGAAACCGCGGATGGTGATGTTCTCGTAAACATGTATCAGGATCATCCCGGGGGGCGTGGACGGCTCGTACAGCTTTATCCGGGGTCCGTCCCGGTCCAGCGCCTTTCTTATCTTCTTCTGCAAATTCAGAGACTTAGGGTAATCCTTCCGGATATGCAACGATTTTCTGACATAGCGGTCCGCATTATCCAGGTCGCCCTTCTCCAACATTAATTCGGCTAACAGGTAGTAGAGCTTGTGGTTGCTGCTCCCAAGCTCGGCAGCCTTTAAAAAGTAGTCAATGGCCTTGTCGCTCTTCCCCATTTTCCGGCACAGGTTTCCGGCCAGTTCATAGGGTCTGATAAAGCCGGGACAGAGTTCTATGGCCTTATCGTAGTAGTAAAAACTTCCCGTCTCTGTTTGGTTGAAGCGACCTTTCCAAAATAAATATAGCGCCTGATCACAATCGCTGGTAGCCCTTGCCGGCGACGCGCCAAGCGTTATGCCCAAGGTGACTGCAAAAGTGATCGTAAGCCGGGAGACGAACTTTCCATTCATTTCCAAACCCCTCCACAATCCAGGTGTTTTCGGGTTGGTTCTCTACGCCTTGATCGGGCGTCATTGATTATATGTCCTCTTCCAGGATCCCCTGCGCAGCATTGATTTTGAAATTGTCAAATCTTCCTATTACGGGCTGGGTCGCATGTATGGATTTTCGTTGCAAAATGAAATTCTGACATACCATGCCGAAATGAGTGTCACCACCGATGGACGGAAAAACGTCTGCCTGCCGCCATGGGCCGTCCCCTCTCCGATAAGAGATAAAAACCCGCTTACCGGCCCTCACGATCCGGAAAGTGCCATTAAAATCGCCCGTCGAATGCCAGCCTATTTTAAGGATTCTCTCCCAATCTCGGAAATCCCGATAATTGAATAAAATCCTGTTTTCCTTACCGGGGACCTTGATGAGGGTCATGGAAACCCAACCTCGGGTTTCGTGCCCGTCGGGTCCTTGTTCCAGGGCGACAAAGGAAAGGATCTGATCCATATCGACTGGTTCTTTTATGAAATTGAACTGACAGTCGATCTGGACGTCGTAGTCCCCCCTCAGCATGAAATTGGACCCCAGACCCCCTTTGCTGAAGCTGCCCACATGGCTCCGGATGACCAGTTGCCCATGTTCGATGCGCATGTCGGCGGATCTGAAATTTTTCAACTGCTCCTGCCGAAAGAGCAGCCCTGTCCGATCCCACAGGTCATTTCTGAGTTCATCGAACGAATCGCTATAGTAGGCAAGCTCGTTGGGCGGCAAAGCGTTGGATATTTGCGGAATCGTATGGCGGGCCGCGCAACCCTGAAAAAAACAAAACAACACGACAAACACGATGCCCGAGAGTCTCGGGACTCTGGTTTTTTTATCCATTGCAATCACTCCAGATCCGTACTGAGTATAGACGGTCGGCCTGGGTCTGAATTTCTCATCGGCCATTGGATCACCTCGCGCCTGCAACAAAAAAAGCCTCCAGGCAGACACAGCTGTCCATTGGAGGCATGAGACGCCCTTCTGGAGACCTAAAACCATGCTTTCCTCACAGAAGGTTAGGGTTGTGTTGTTGGGTGACAAGCCAACGAATTGGATGACATCAAAAGAATAGCGAATTCTGGAATAAATGTCTAGGACTTAGTGGCTCCGCCCCAATTGGAATATTGGAATACTGGAATGATGGAATAGTGGGTTCTGGGATTATGGAATGATGTGTTTAAAGAAAAAATCAACGCATATATAATGGCTTTGATTTT
>JAFDKD010000661.1 GCA_019307165.1 Deltaproteobacteria bacterium
AAAGAACCATTTTATATATTTTGCCATTTTTCTACCAATAACCAATAACGAATAACCGATAACGAATAACTGATAACTAACAACGGATAAAGCGCTACAGCTGAAATGCAATCGCACATCCGTCATCGAGCATCCAATATCCAGCATCCTGTATCCCGCAACCCTTGAATCCGTAACCTGTAACACGAAACCCGCAACCCGCAACCTTGAACACCTGAACCCGGAACCCTGAACCGTATTTCGTACTTCGAATTTGCCGATCTTGTGTCTCGATATCATAAAGTTTGAGATCATACGCCCGCTGTGATAGTCTCAATATTTATTTCATTTGAAAAGCCTTGTCTCCGGGCCGTAGCCCCCGACCTTCATTCCGGGTTAGGGGGACTACTAAGGCTGGCTCGGAGGGAGGAGCACGAGTATAAAAGGTTTCCCCGCCCAATGACGGCGGGATCTTCGACAGGTGTCAGTGTTCAGGTGTCAGTATGGCCAATAGCCTTCGGCACTCCTGTCTTTTTCTGCCGGGATTGCCCCCACTTCATTTTCCGGCGTCTGATTCAGACAAATCCTCTCACACCCGACACCTAAAATGAACGTCACTTACAGGCCTCGGTGGTTAGAGTATCCCCTACGGGCGCTGCTCGAAAAGAGGGTCCTATGGGTGCTTTTTATCAGTGCTATCCGTGTCATCCGTGGTCAAGAATGACGTGCGATTGCCATTTAAGGAAGGAGTATACAACATGGAACAGACCGCTAAACTGATCATCGACGGAAAGACCTACGAATTACCTATTATCGAGGGCACGGAAGGGGAGAGGGCCATCGACATCTCCGCGCTTCGCCGGGACACGGGCCTCATTACCATGGACCCGGGATACCCCAACACGGGGAGTTGCGAGAGCAGCATTACCTTTATGGACGGTGAGAGGGGAATCCTCCGATACCGGGGCATCCCGGTGGCGCAGCTGGCGGAGCATTCCTCGTTCAGGGAAACGTCTTACCTGCTCATCAACGGAGAACTTCCCACACCGGACGAACTGAACCACTTCTCCGTCATGCTGAATGATCACTCCCTGGTGCACGAGGACATGCAGCATTTCTTTCAGAATTTCCCACGCAGGGCACACCCCATGGGCATCCTGTCCTCCATGGTCAACGCGGTTCGGGTCTTTTACCCGGAAATCCCCGAAGACACCAGCCAGGAGGCCATCAACATCACCTTCAGCCGCCTGCTGTCCAAGGTGAGGACCATGGCGGCCATGTCATACAAGTACTCAAAGGGGCACCAGGTGGTATACCCCAGCCACCGGCTCAGTTATTGCGCCAACTTTCTCAACATGATGTTCGACTCGCCCGTTAAGCCCTATGAGATCGATGAAGACATGGTCAGGGCGCTTAATGTTTTCTGGATCCTTCATGCGGATCATGAGCAGAACTGCTCCACGTCGGCCGTTCGACTGGTGGGCAGCGCCAGGGTCAACCTGTACGCGGCCATTTCCGCGGGCATCTGCGCGCTTTGGGGAAAATTTCACGGCGGCGCCAATCAGGCCGTGGTGGAGATGCTCCAGGATATACAGGACGGCGGCGGCGATCCCGCCCCGTTCATTGCGCGGGCCAGGGACCGAAACGACCCGTTCCGGTTGATGGGATTCGGCCACAGGGTTTACAAGACATACGATCCCAGGGCGCGGATCATCAAACAGGTCTGCGATACGGTGCTGTCCAAGCTTACGTATAGCGACCCTCTTTTGGACATTGCCATGCAGCTGGAAGAAGTGGCCCTGAAGGACCCCTATTTCATCGATCACCACCTGTACCCCAACTTGGACTTTTATAGCGGGATCATCCTCCGGGCCATGGGCATCCCATTGAACATGTTCACGGTGATGTTTGCCATCGGCAGGCTGCCCGGGTGGATCAGCCAGTGGAAGGAGAGTGTGGAAGACCCTCACTGGAAGGTGCACCGACCGCGGCAGATTTATCAGGGCAAGACGGAAAGGGATTATGTGCCCATGGGAGAGAGAGTGACTAAAGTGAGCTAAAGTGACTAGAGTGCCTAGAGTTAATGGATCGACTGAAACAGGATATTGAAGAAACCCTTGTCCTGAGCGGACGGAAGCGGAGATATCTCCTCCATCTTCCACCGGACCGCCGTCCATCAAAACCTTTTCCCTTGTTGATCGCGCTTCACGGCCGGTACGAGACCGGGCCGCAGATGATGAAACAGATACGCTTCGACCGGGTGGCAGACAGGGAAGGGTTTGTTGTCGTCTGCCCCACGGGTGTCAAACGGAGCTGGGCCGACGGTCGGGGCATTTCCCACGCCGACGTCATGGGGATCGATGACATCGGTTTCGTGGAAGCGTTGATCAAGACCGCAGAAAAGAAATTTTCAGCAGATCCCCGCAGGATTTTTCTTCTGGGCTTTTCAAACGGCGGCAGCATGGTCCATCGACTGGCCTTGGACCGGCCGCAGCTGTTTTCGGGCGTGGCCGTTGTTTCCGCCGCCATACCGCAATCGGCCGGCGATGAGATCAAGCCCGGCGTTCCCGTGCCCATGATGTTCGTCTACGGCACGGCCGATCCGGTGACCCCTTACAACGGCGGTCCCATGCCCGGCGGATACACGGCCATGTCCGTGGAACAGGTCGCCGGCATTTGGGCCGAGCGCAATGGATGCGGACCGCGTCCCAGTGTGAAAAAGCGGCCGGGTCCTGAAAAGGGGACCTCCGTCACCGTGTCTTCTTTTGATGACTGCGATGGCGGGAAAGGCGTCAAGTTGATCACGATCACGGGCGGCGGGCACGCGTGGCCCGGGGCGGCCGAAGGACCTGATGGGAGGGACAGTACGCAAACAGGGATCGGTTTTAATCTGAGCCAAGCGATATGGGATTTCTTTCATTGTTTCATCTAAAGGGGGTTTTTGCGCCACCCCTTA
>JAFDKD010000662.1 GCA_019307165.1 Deltaproteobacteria bacterium
CTTCCGGGGCGGTTCATCCGGATACATGTCCAGATCAATGAAAAGCTGCCCGGTGATTAAATTTCCCTGCTTGAGCCGCGCCCGGAGACCCTTTTCCACAAGAATCTCGTTCCCACCCATTCTGTCAATGGTTTGCTTGCCGGTCATTGCGATCCGCTCCGGTTCTATCTCAATTTCCACAGGGATTCGAAAGGCCATGGTATCATAGTCAAACTCCAGTTTTAGATCAATCACCTCTCCGATCTTGATGCCTTTAAATTTCACCGGCGCACCCACGGAAAGGCCTCCTACCGAACCTTGGAAGTGCAACAGCCAGCTGTTTTTTTTCACATACGTTTTCTTGTAGATATCCTCCCGTCGATCGTACAACCGAAAGATCTCACCCTCTTGGGCGGCCGGACCGGGTTCCGAATCCGCGGGGGTCTCAAAGGCAATCCCTCCAATCATAATGGCCACAAAGGATTCCGTGTTCACTTTGATTCCGTTGGCATCAACGGATACGTCCAGCCCTCCGGCATTCCAGAACCGCGTAGTTTTATGCACGCGCTCATGATGTGGCGCATTAATAAATATTTTGATATCAACAGCTTGTCCGTCTTTTTCCATCTCGTATGCCACAACCTGGCCCACCTGAATCTGCCGGAAATACACGGGGTCCCCAACATCCAAAGAGCCCCGTGTTTCCGCCTTGAGCATGAAATGGCGACCGGGCAGATCCGTGGTTACGATGGGCGGCGTCTCAAGGCCTTTGAAAGAGCGTGCTTTTTTGCCGGGTTTTCCCGGATCCATGCCGATATAAGCCCCGGAAAAGAGAGTACCCAGACCGGAAACCCCGCCGCCGGCCACCCGGGCCCGTACCACCCAAAAGCGGGTGTTTTCCGATAAATAGTCTTTGGTATCTTTCGTCAACTGGGCCGTTACCACGACTTGCGACAGGTCCGGGCTGAGACGGATCTCCTCCACTTGACCCACTTCCACGTCTTTGAATTTGATCTTGGTTTTGCCGGCTTCCAGCCCTTCTGCGCTTTTGAAAGTAATCGTGATGGTAGGGCCCTTTTCTGTAATGGCCTTGTATGCCAACCAGCCGCCGATCAAAAGGGCGACCAAAGGCACGATCCAGACAATGGAAACACTTTTTTTGGGTTTAACAACGGCCCGGGCCTCACCCGAAGCAGCAGTTTCATCCATTTGCTGTTCATTCATTTCTATCCTCCATTTGGTCCCAGATGAGTCTGGGATCAAAGCTCATGGCCGCGAACATAGTAGTGATCACTACCGCGCAAAAATATACTGCCGCGGGACCGGCATCGATGGTCGCCAGGGCGCCTAAATTCACCAATGCAACCAAAATTGTCACCACGAACACATCAATCATGGACCAGCGGCCCACGACTTCGGTAATGCGATACAATCGCGTGCGGTCCTCGGGCCGCCATTTGGATTTGGATTGTACCGAGATCAACAGATAACTGAGCGATACTAATTTCAGCACAGGCACACAAATGCTGGCCGCGAAAATGACCAGGGCAATGGGCCAGCTACCGGACGTTAAAAAATAAATGACGCCGCTAATAATGGTATCGGCCTCCTTGTGGCCAAGCGATGTGACCACGGTGATGGGCAGCACGTTAGCCGGGATGTAGAAAATTAAAGCCCCCAACACCAAGGCCCAGGTCCGGGATATGCTGTTGGGTTTGCGCCGATGTAATGGGGTGCCGCAGCGGGGGCAGATCATCTCGCGGCCATTCAGGGAGGACGTCGGGCAAAGCAGGTGGCAAATATGACAGTTGATCAGTAGGGCATCGGCTGTATTCCGGCGAGTAGGGTAACCGGCGGCTCTGTATGGAATACTGCCCCAGATGAGATGCTCGTCCATCGCCGCCATGGATGCCGTCAATACAAAGACCAGGGCCATGAAGGCAAAGGCCGCAATACCCGGCACAATGGTCGCCATCTTGGCCAATTTGACATATGCAACCAGGATGCCGATCATAAACACTTCCACCATCCCCCAGGGCTTCATATATAAGATGAATCGAAACACCTGTTTCGCTTTCCGGGGAAGCCGATTCATCTTAAGCGGTATCAACACATACAGCAGACAAATCATCTGCAGCGCCGGCACGGCGATGGTGGTCAGAAAAACCACGGTGGCCATGGGCCAATTCCCCTGGATATAAAGCTCATGAATACCGGTGATCAGATTTGTCTCATGGACAAGCGCGCCGATTTTAAAACCCAGAAACGGAAATGTGTTCGCCAGCACGAATAGTATGAGACTTGTCAGAGTCAGCGCCAGAGACCGTTCCAGGCTGTTGGGCTTATTTTGAAACAACACCGCATCGCACCGGGAACACCTAACTGCGCTTCCTTCAGGCACAGGCCCAACCCACTGAATCAAATCACAGTCGTGGCAGGCTATTAGTGAATTCATCTTCATATCTACGGAAAGACCTTGTCTTGATGTGAATAATACATTTACAACTGTCCTAAATCCCATTATTGTCCAAGTCTCTAATATTTGGTGCTGGCACCAAATATTACGAATCCAACCTGGTCGTCAGAAACCGTCGCAGACATTTTTCCTGTTTCTTCTGAAATAATCATGGTCCATCCACGACCGTTTTCTGAACCCTGTAGTACCATCTTCCCGTTGGTACGCTCGAAATTTTTTATCTTGGTCACTTCCTTTCTTCCATTCTCTTCGGTGGCCGAGATGGTCTTTTTCTTGAAATTGATCTTCAGAAATCGCGGGATATTCGCAATCTCAGGCTGAACCGGGTAGCAATCGCCACCGGCTCCACACTCGACAACCTGAATTACGGCACAAAGCAACGGAGTTGACCCGTCGAATTGAGCGGCCGCAATTGAGAGCGGTGTGAGAATAACACATAAAAAGGCTAAACCCATAAGTTTGATTTTGTTCATGCC
>JAFDKD010000663.1 GCA_019307165.1 Deltaproteobacteria bacterium
GAGGCGGTGACCGAGGAATTCAAAATCAAGCTGGGCGATGTGATGTTCAGATCAATGTAATTGATGATTGAAGATTGTTGCGGGTTGCAGGTTACAGGATACGGGATTCAGGATGCGAGATACGAGATGCAAGATACAAGATGCGTTGTCCTCTCTAGACTCTGGACTCTCGTCTCTGGTATCTAAATTCTCAATTCCAAATTCTAAATTTCTTTTCACTTCGAAATTCCTTGTTCGATGTTCGTTATTCGATATTCTGTGTGACAGATGAAGCTGGCCGTTATCCAGTCCAATTACATACCCTGGAAAGGGTATTTCGATCTGATCAACAAGGCGGACGCATTCATTTTTTACGACCATGCACAATATACCAAGAACGACTGGCGAAACCGCAATCGTATCAAGACCCGTGACGGGCTCAAGTGGCTGACCATCCCCGTCAGCCGAAAATCCCTTTCTCAGCGGATTTGCGATACCCGGGCCGTGGAAAACCGCTGGCGGAAAAAGCACTGGAAGTCCCTGTGTCAATGGTACGGCAAGGCCCGTTTTTTTTCCAGGTACGGCGGGATATTCGAGGATATTTATCTGGGAGGCGACGAGGACCGGATAAGTGCGATCAATTACCGGTTTATCACGGCCGTCAACGATATTTTGGGGATCGACACCCCTTTGTCGTGGTCCACGGACTACCCGTTGACCGACGGCAAAACCGAGCGGCTGGTCGGCCTCTGCCTGCATACGGGGGCCACCGAATATATCAGCGGTCCCGCGGCCGGGAACTATGTACGGCCGGAGTTGTTCGAGGCCCGGGACATCCGGCTGACGTACATGGACTTCGAGGGTTATCCGGAATATCCTCAACTTTTCCCCCCTTTCGAGCACAAAGTGAGCATCCTCGACCTCATCTTCAACCAGGGCCCGGACGCGCCGGCCTATATGAAGACCTTCTGACATGAAACTGTCCGTCGTCACCACCATGTATCAGGCGGCGCCCCATGTGGAGGAGTTTTATGACCGCATGAGCGCCGCCGCACGGAAGATCACCGACGCTTATGAGATCATCCTCGTCAACGACGGGTCGCCCGACGACGCCCTCGCCCTCGCCGTCGCCATTCACGAACGGGACCCCAGGGTGAAGGTCATCGACCTGTCCAGGAACTTCGGCCACCACAAGGCCGCCATGACCGGGTTGTCCCACGCGAAAGGGGACCTGGTGTTCCTGATCGACGTGGACCTGGAAGAGGAGCCGGAGTTGCTGAACGTGTTTTACGAGGTCTACCAAAAGGGCGACGCGGACGTGGTGTACGGGGTTCAGGACAAGCGGAAGGGGGGGGTGTGGGAGCGCTTGAGCGGTGCGCTCTACTGGCGGATCTATAGTGCGCTTTCTTCCTGCAAAATTCCCGCAAACCTATTAATGGCAAGGCTTATGAGCCGTCGATACGTGAAGGGCCTGGTGGCCCATCGGGAATCGGAAGTGGATATCAGCGGTCTGTGGCAGATCACCGGATTCAAGCAGGTGCCCGTAAAGGTCCACAAGCACAGCCTGGCGGGAAGCACCTACACGTTGAAGCGAAAGCTGGAACTCATGGTCAGGTCCATCACCGGGTTCAGCAACCGGCCCCTGATCCTGATCGCCGCCCTGGGCGTTCTTATCCTGACCCTGGCAACCGTGTGCAGCCTCTATTTCCTGGGGGTTCGTATATTTATCGGCAAGGCGCCGAGCGGTTACATGTCCCTCATCCTCTCCATCTGGTTTCTGGGCGGGCTGATAATCTTCAGTCTCGGGGTTGTCGCACTCTATCTCGCGGTCATTTTTGCGGAAACCAAGAACCGCCCCTACACCATTATCAGGGACATCTACGAGAGGGATGAGCATGAAACATAAGCAAATGCTGGCCCCGGTGGAACGGTTTTTTCGCGATAAGGTCAGGGAGTTCGGGGCCTCCCACAAGGCCGTGGACTATAATTCCACTGATGCCCAGGAGATCCGGTTCCTTCAACTCATGAAATTGCTGGCGGGACCGGAGCCGTTTTCCATCAACGATTATGGATGCGGATACGGCGCCCTGGCGCACTTTCTTCTGGACCGGGGGCATCGCTTTACCTACTGCGGCCTGGACATTGCGAAAGAAATGACCGATGCCGCTGCGCGGCTCGTCCCCGAGGGTGCGGCGTGGCATTTCGTCAACGACCCCAAGGAGCTGGCGCCTGCGGACTACACGGTGGTATCGGGCACGTTCAACTTGAAGCTGGGCGCTGAGAGGGCGGCGTGGGAAGAATTCGTCCTGGCGTGCCTTGAAGGGATTGCCCGGGTCAGCCGAAAGGGCTTCGGGTTCAACATGCTGACCACCTATTCGGACCGAGAACTCATGAGGCCCGATCTCTATTATGGCGACCCCCTTTTTTATTTCGATTACTGCGAACGGAATTTTTCCAAGGATGTAGCCCTGCTGCACGATTACGGGATTTACGACTTTACGGTCCTTGTCCGGCTGCAGGCCCCGGAAGGGCAGAAACCCGAGCAATGAAAATGGGTTTTCGTTAGATTTATTCAATATTCAATGTATAGGGGGCGGTTTAAAAGCCGTGCCTTAAGGGCCGGGATTTTTACTGTTTATGGAGGTCTCATGAAAACAAAAAGCTGTTTTGCGTTGTTTCTAGCGATATTGTTCTGTCTGCCGTACTCGGCCGGCGCGGCGTCGGATCGGGTCCTGGCGACCATAGGGGACGAAAAAATTACGGTCGGCGATCTGGATGCCCGACTTTCGGCCCAAGCCGGGTCTTACAAGGACCGCTTCGCCGGAACGCCGGAGGTCCGGCGCAAGTTTTTGCAGGAAACGGTCAGAAGCAAGACCCTGGCCCGGGCCGCCCGTGACGCGGGCATGGACCAGGACGCGGAGATCCGAACCAGGATTCAGATGGAGACGGATCCTGGCCGAGGCCTTCACCGACAAGGTTTACGGCGAAGTAACCGTCAGCGACGCGGAGGTGAGGCGCTACTTCGATAAGCACAAAAATGAAAAAAAATACAAAAAGGAATTCATGCTGCCGGGGAAGGTGCATCTGCTGCATATTTCCGTGAAAACCAGCGCCGAGGCCCAACGGATCCAGGCGGAAGTCAAAAAGGGCGCCGACTTTTCAAAACTGGCGCGCAGGCATTCCATCCACAGTAGCGCCGCCGAAAAGGGGGGCGACCTGGGCTGGGTCAGCGACAAAATGATCCGCCGCCTCGGTCGTGACATCTCGACGGCAGCGAAAGAACTGCCTCCCGGCTCGGTGAGCAGGACCGTCAAGTATAGAGGCGCGTACCACATTGTCAAGGTGCTGGCGCGAGAGCCGCCAAGCCCCCGCCCCATTGAGGACGTGGCGTTCACGATACGAAGCAGGCTCCTGCGGAAGAAGCACGGAAAGATCATGAAGGCGGTGATCGAGGACCTGGAGGCAACGTTGCCCGTTCGTATCCTGGATGAAGCAGGCGATGCGGGGAAATGATGGAATGATGGAATACCGGAACGATGGGGAAAAGCCGACGAAAATCCCCAATATTCCACCTTTCCATCATTCCACTATTCCAAGTATTCAGAAATACGGGGTTTTATCTCCAGTACCTGTATCAGGGCCATCCCTGACAGGGAACTCAGTAATATCCCGTGGCGCCGTCCTTACCCAGCACGGCGACGCGGCGCATGGGCAGGATGCGTTCCCACCAGGCTCGATGGGCGCCGTACCACCGGACGGTCTCCTCCAAGCCGGCTTCAAACGGCCTGCCCGCTCCCAGACCCAGGACCGTTTCCATTTTTTCAGTGGATGAAATATGGTGTTGCACCTGGCCTGGACGGTCTTCCATATGGGTGATGAGCGATCGGGGTTTTCCCAGCATATCCAGTATCGTTTCCGCTATGGTCAGGATGTCCCGGTCGGCGCCTGAGCCCAGATTGAACACCTCCCCCCTGACGGTTTCATCAGGCGCGTTCAGCACGGTGTCGATTCGCTCGCAGGTGTCGCCCACATGAAGCCAGTCGCGACGGGCTTCGCCGGTGCCGTGAATGGTCAGCGGCTCACCGAGCAGGGCGCTTGTGATGAACCGGGGGACCACCTTCTCCAGGTGTTGGTACGGACCGTATTGGTTGAACGGCCTCAAAATTACCGCGGGGAGGTCATACGTGCACCAGTAGCTGTAAACCAGGCGGTCGGCCCCTGTCTTGGCCGCGGCATAGGGGCTCATGGGATTCAGGGGATGTTCTTCGGTCATGGGCTTGGAAAGGGCGGTTCCGTACACTTCGGATGTGGACATATGGATGAATCGTTCGATGCGTTCCTTATTTTTGAGCACGGCCCCGGCCACGGACTGGGTCCCCAGTACGTCCGTCTCGAAGAAATTGCGGTCGTCATAAATGGACCGGGCCACGTGGGTTTCCGCGGCCAGATGAATCACGCAGTCCACCCGGCCGACCAGGTCCAGGACAAGCCCCACGTTCCGCACGTCCCCGTAACGGAATGTGAAGCGTGGATGCGACTTTACGTCATCCGGAAAGTTGTCGAGACTGCCCGCGTAGGTCAAGGCATCCAGGACCACGATGTCGCAGTCGTCGTGCCGGGTCAGCAGGTGGCTGACAAGGTTGGTCCCCATGAATCCGGCGCCGCCCGTAACCAGTATCCGTTTATTCATACGTCCCGATTCCTTTCCGATTCCGGCGGGGCGCCAAAAAAGCCCGTCCGGAAATCCGCGGCCACCTTTGGGCCCATTTCTCGACTATGCAAATCCTTGCCCCGTTACAGGTAG
>JAFDKD010000091.1 GCA_019307165.1 Deltaproteobacteria bacterium
CACCTTCCGTTACGGCTATTATTTCCCTCGCCAAGCAAGGCCAAAAGTTCTTCCTCGCCGATGACGGCGACCCCCACGGACTCGGCTCTGGCGAGTTTGGAGCCGGGCGAATCACCGGCCACCAGGAAATCCGTATTGGCGCTCACCGAAGAGGAGACCCTTCCTCCCTTTCGTGCAATCCGTTCCTTGGCGTCGGTCCGCTTGAGACTCGGGAGCGTGCCGGTCAGAACGAAAGTCTTGCCTGTGACGGCCGATTCGGCGAGCGCCTCGGTTTCTCCGAATCGGATCCCGGCGTCAACGAGGCGATCAACGGCCTTTCTTTTCAACGGATCTTGGAAGTAGAAGACAACGCTTTCAGCTATGGCATCGCCGACGCCCTTGATCCCGGTGTCTTCTTTCTTGTCCCACGTCAGGTCGTTCTTGGTGGCGTTTTGTATCGAATCGAGTCTGCCGAAATTATCGGCCAGGAGTTGAGCCACATGTTCGCCCACATGCCGGATTCCCAGGGCGTAAATGAACTTTGCCAATGTGGTGCTTTTGCTTGTTTCTATGGCCTTTAATAAGTTGTTGGCAGATTTATCCTTAAAGTTATCCAGTTCTATAAGATGTTCGTAAGTTAAAGAGTACAGATCCGCTTCTTCGCGTATCAGGTTCTTTTCGATCAACTGCGTTATCTTTTTATCACCCAGGCCGTCGATGTTCATGGCCCCCTTGGAGACAAAGTGCTTCAGGGACTCTTTCGCCTGCGCCGGGCAATCGGCATTGGGGCAGCGGTGGACGGCTTCTCCCGGTTTCCGGACAGCCCCTGCCCCGCAAACCGGGCAATGGGCCGGCATGACAAACCGGCGTTCCTCCCCCGAGCGCCTGGATTCGATGGTTTTGACCACCTCGGGGATAACGTCTCCCGCTCGCTGAATCACCACCCAGTCGCCTTCCCGGATATCCTTTTTCCCGATTTCATCCTCGTTGTGGAGCGTGGCCCTTTGAACGATAACGCCCCCCACTTCAACGGGCTCCAGGTGGGCAACGGGCGTCAGCGCCCCGGTGCGGCCCACCTGAACGTCGATCTTGGTGACGCGCGTTGTTTCCTGGGTGGGCTTGAATTTGAAGGCCATGGCCCACCGGGGGCTTCGCGATTTTTCCCCCAGGCGCCGCTGAAGGTCCAAGTGGTTGACCTTGATGACGGCCCCGTCGATTTCATAGGGAAACTCGGCCCTGGTTTGCTCAAGGACGCGGCAGCGTTCCTGCACCCCGGCGATCGTGTCGCAGACGTGCAGCTGAGGCCGGTTTACCCGGAGGCCCCAGGCCTGAAGCGCGACCATAAGGTCGTAATGGGCCGCGATGCCGGTAGGGCCCGGGTCCGCCACCCCGTAACAAAACATGTCCAGCGGCCGCTTGGCGGTGACCCTGGGATCCAATTGTCTGAGGGAGCCGGCGGCCGCGTTTCTGGGATTGGCGAACGGCGCAAGGTTTTTCCCGATCCGGTCCTCGTTCAACCGACGAAAGGCCTCGATCTCCATGTAAACCTCACCCCGAACTTCAAGGAGAACGGGTAAATTTCCCTTTCTGGGCGGCGTCAGGGTGAGGGGGACCGCCAGCAGCGTCTTGATATTGCGGGCCACGTCTTCCCCCACAACCCCGTCCCCCCGGGTGGAGGCCGTTTTCAGCCGGCCGTTTTCGTACACCAGTTCCACGGCCAGTCCGTCGATCTTGGGTTCCACCGTGTACTGTATGGGTGCGTCATCGCTCAGAAATCGTTTCATGCGCGCGTCAAAATCTGAGATATCGCTCTCGTGAAATCCGTTTTCCAGGCTGAGCATGGGGATGCGGTGGGGAACCCGGGCAAATGCATCCTGCGGCGCCGCGCCGACCCGCCGCGTGGGGGAGTCGGGCGCTGCCAGTTCGGGATGAGCCGCTTCGAGCGCTGCCAGCCTCTTGAACAGCCGGTCATAATCGGCATCGGAGATCTCCGGGTCGTCCAGCACATGATACCGGTGATTGTGATACCGGATCTGCTCCGTCAAGGCCTGAATGTCTTCTTTGACGTTTGTCATGGGCCTAAAAATATAGATTCTGCGCTTCCGGTTGGCAACCTGAAAATGCGGCCCGGTGAATGTGGCCCCATTTCCATGTGGCCGGCGGGGCGCGGAGCAAGCCTGCTTTGTGAGATGGCATGGCGCATGGCGAAACATATGCCCCGCGATTTTCTGTTGACATCCAGGAAAAAATTAAGTTAAATTGTTTGTTTTCAGCAATTAAGGGGTCTCTGGGGTTGTTTGAATCTCTGACAGAGAAACTGAACGGCGTTTTCAAGAAGGTCACCGGCCGCGGTCGGCTGAGCGAGGAGAACATCCAGGATGCCCTGAAAGAAGTTCGTTTAGCGCTGCTTGAGGCGGATGTCAACTACAAAGTGGTCAAAGGGCTGGTGGAAGATATCCGCGTCCGGGCCCTGGGCCAGGATGTCCTTCAGAGCCTGACACCCGGGCAGCAGCTCATCAAAATCGTCAACGAAGAACTGAGCCGCTTGATGGGCGAGTCCCACGAGGGGCTGGACCTCACGGGCAGGACGCCGCACGTTTTCATGCTGGTGGGGCTTCAGGGCTCGGGCAAGACCACGACGGCGGCAAAGTTGGCCGGATACCTCAAGGGCCTGGGGAGGCACCCGTATCTGGTGCCGGCGGACATTTACCGCCCGGCCGCCATCGATCAGCTGAAGAAACTCGGAGACCAGATCCAGGTCCCGGTCCACGAGACGGATCCGGGGAAAAAGCCTCCGGATATCTGTGTTGCCGCCAAGGCCATGGCGGGTGCGGCGGGCGCCGATGTCCTTATTATCGATACGGCGGGGCGCCTTCATATCGACGAAGCGCTGATGGCCGAACTGGGGGAAATCAAGGCAAAGACCGGTCCCTCGGAAATCCTGCTGGTGGCCGATGCCATGACCGGCCAGGATGCGGTCAACGTGGCCGGGGCGTTCAATGACGAACTGGATATTACGGGCATCGTTCTCTCGAAGATGGAGGGCGATGCGCGGGGGGGCGCTGCGCTCTCCATCAAGGCGGTCACAAAAAAGCCGATCAAGTTTATCGGTACCGGGGAGAAGCTCGACGCGCTGGAGCCTTTTTATCCGGAACGCATGGCCTCTCGGATTCTCGGGATGGGAGATGTCCTTACCCTCATCGAGAAGGCCCAATCCGAACTTGATGAAAAAGCGGCCCTCAAGCTACAGAAAAAACTGAAGAAAAATGAGTTTGACCTGGAGGATTTTCGGGCTCAGCTCAGGCAGATGAAAAAACTGGGCTCCCTTGAGAGTATCATGGGCATGCTGCCGGGGATGGGCCAGCTGAAAAAACTCAAGCAATTCAAGCCCGATGAAAAAGAACTGGTGAAGGTGGAAGCCATTATCAACTCCATGACTGTTGAGGAGCGGGCAAACTACAAGCGCATCAACGGTAGCAGAAAACGGCGCATTGCAAACGGCAGCGGGACAACCGTTCAGGATGTCAACCGCCTGATCAAGAATTTTGCGCAAACGAAAAAAATGATGGAAAGGTTCGCCAAGAAGGGCAGCATGAACTTGGAGTCGCTGTTTGGGGCCTAAGGCGGTTTCCGTTCTGGAAACTACGGAGCGCCCAAATTTTGTTTATGGAAGGCGCAAGCCGGCGCCGGCAGGATGCGGATAGTATCTTTTCAAGCAATTTTTACAATAATGTGATATGGTTGACTGAACGATTCGAAAGCTCGTTCTCAATTTAATTAAGGGGGTAGTAAGACCAAATGGCAGTCAGGATTCGATTGACCCGAATGGGGGCAAAAAAGAAACCGTTCTATCGCATTGTCGCCGCCGATGCCGAGGCGCCGCGCGATGGAAAGTTCATCGAAATTCTGGGGTACTATGATCCTATGCAGGACCCCGCGGTCATAGAGGTAAAAGAAGACAAGGTGAACTACTGGCTCGATAAAGGGGCCGCAGTGACCGAGGCCGCAAGGGCGCTCCTGTTGAAGAAGGGCTTGTTGAAATCCCAACCAACGGCGAATTAACGTTACCGCGCGATGAACTCTAACACGGAGGTAATTCGAGATGAAGGAACTGATTTCTTACATCGCGAAAGCGCTCGTAGACAAGCCGGAAGATGTGGTTGTCACGGAAATCGCGGGGGAGCAGACCTCCGTCATCGAATTGAAGGTGGCCAAGGATGATCTGGGCAAGGTCATCGGCAAGCAGGGACGAACGGCGCGGGCAATGAGGACGATTCTCAGTGCGGCCTCAACCAAGATCAAAAAGCGATCCGTTTTGGAGATCATCGAATAGCCTTGGGTCGTATTCCGCCGGGTGAATTGCTTCTCGTGGGAAGGGTCGCGCGACCTCACGGAAGAAAGGGGGGGCTTCGGGTCTTGTCCTATGCAAGCTCCGAGGCGACTTTCCTGGAAGCCGGGAGCGTTTTTGTCGGCGCGCGGGGAGAAGAACTTCGCGAATACGCGGTGGTTTCGGCCGTGCTCCTGAAAGACAATGTGCTGCTGGCGTTGGAGGGCATCCGTTTCAGGGATGAGGTCGAAGCGCTCCGGGGCGCGGAGATATATATCGAAAAAGACCGGGCGCCGCCCCGTGAAGAGGACGAGTATTTCTGGCATGAACTCATCGGCCTGGCGGTCTATCTGGATACGGGAAAATACCTGGGGCGGCTGTATCAAATCATTTCCCAGGGGGGAAATGACATCTATGTGATCAAGGAAGGGCCCGCAGAATACCTGATTCCCGCAACGCACGACGTGATCCGTGAAATCGACCTGCAGGCAAAGACCATGGTCATTACGGAATTGGAAGGGCTCCTGGATGTGAATGCGGTTTGATGTCCTTACCATATTCCCCGACATGGTCAATGCGCACCTGAGCGAAGGCATGTTGGGGCGCGCCGTCGCCCGGGGGATTATAGAGGCCGCGGTCCACAATATCCGGGATTTTGCCCGGGGGGCCCACAAGACGACGGACGATCGTCCCTTCGGGGGCGGGGACGGCATGGTCATGAAGCCCGGTCCCATCCATCGCGCCCTGGCCGCCGTGGAAAGGCCGGCGGGGCCCGGCCAGGCGATCCTGTTGAGCCCGCAGGGGGAAACCTTTAACAGGACGGTGGCCTGGGAACTGACGCGCTACGACCAGCTTATTTTCGTGTGCGGCCGGTATGAAGGGATCGACGAGCGGATTCGTATCGCCGACATCGATCGTGAACTTTCCATCGGGGACTACGTGCTGAGCGGCGGGGAGGTGGCTGCCATGGCCGTCATGGAAGCCGTTGCCAGGCTCGTACCGGGGGTCCTGGGTGGCGAGCGGTCCCACCTGGAGGATTCGTTTGAAGAGGGATTGCTCGAATATCCCCAATATACGAGGCCCAGGATATTTCAAGGCGCGGCCGTCCCGGCGGTGCTTCTGTCGGGGGATCATGAAAAGATCCGTCGGTGGCGCCGAGCCGAATCGTTAAAGCGGACCTTGGAGCGAAGGCCCGAACTGCTTGAAAGTGCCGGGCTCACGCCGGAAGACGAGCGGATTCTGGCGGACCTGAAAAAGGGGACGGTGGAGGGAGAATCGTAGGAAAAAACTTCAACGGTTGAAAGTGCGGCATGCGTCTGTACATCGGGCTCGTTCACTATCCGGTCTATAACAAACACGGCCGGATTATTGCTTCGGCCGTTACCACGGTCGATCTTCACGACATTGCCCGCGCGGCCCGGACATATGAGGTCCGCCGGTTATTCGTGATAACGCCCCTCGAGGATCAGCGGGAACTGGCACAACGCGTGATCAGGCACTGGACCGAGGGGTATGGGGCCGAATACAACCCCGATCGAAAAGACGCCATGGAAAGGGTCCGTGTGGTGCCCTCTCTGACGGATGCCGAAGCAGTGATAGAAGCCGAGGAAGGCGATGCGCCGGTGGTAATGGCAACCGATGCGGCAGGCGACCAGGGCCGGGGCATCGGCTATTCGGAGGCAAGGGATATCATCGCGGCCGGTCGGGTCGTGATGGTCCTTTTTGGAACGGCTTGGGGTCTGGACCGTAAGGTGATTGAAGGGGCCCATTGGGTCCTTCCCCCCATTGCGGGGAAGATGGACTACAATCACCTCTCCGTGAGGAGCGCGGCCGCCATTATCCTGGACAGGCTGGTGGGAGGGAGTGCATAGCGGGCGCAGTCTCCGCCCTGGGGGGCGGCCGGTCTGATCCACCGTGAAACTTCTGGAAAACAGTGTCGGATTCCATGGAGGCCCAATAGAGGTTTCAGGTGTCAGCAAAACAAGGTGCCCCCGCACGAGAACGCCGGAAAACAAACCTGTCATTCCCGCATGCCCTTGGCGGCCGTTCGGCCCTGAGCTCACGGCCGAAGGGGAATCCAGACCGCCATTTAGCTGGGTCCCCGCCAAAATCATGCGGGGACGACAGAGGAGATAAAACTCGTACAGGTCGGAGGTCCAGCCGTCCTTGGGCGGGGGAACGAGAAGTAGTGGCGTCGAATTTTACCAAGTTTCATATGAGCTATGCAGGCGTCTTGCAGACGGAATAAAGGACACAAAACGAAACGGAACGTTGGAAAGATCCGTATCGGAGGAGAACATGAACGTTATAGAAACACTTGAAAACGAGCAGATGCGCTTTGATATCCCCGACTTCAAGGCGGGAGACACCGTCAAGGTGCATGCCAGAATCAAAGAGGGCGAGAAAGAGCGCATTCAGGTCTTTCAGGGCGTGGTGATCCGCAGGCGAAAAGGGAAGATCGGCGCCACGTTTACCGTAAGAAAGGTTTCCTACGGCATCGGCGTAGAGAGGATATTTCCGGTCCACTCGCCCTTCGTTGACAAGGTGGAGATCCTCACGAGGGGCAAAGTGAATCAGGGCCGTATCTACTACCTCAGGAAACTGAGGGGCAAGGCGGCGAGAATCAAAGAAAAACGGACGCTTTAGGCATTTTGAGTCGCGGTTGATTGTCCAAACCACCCGAAAATCTGTCCCTTTTTTCAGATCACGTCGATCCCTCGCTCAGTGACCCCTTCTTTTTTGAAGGCTTGGCCCGCCGAACCGGATACCGTCTGATTGCCGGTGTGGATGAGGTGGGCCGGGGGCCGCTGGCGGGACCCGTTGTAGCGGCTGCGGTGATCCTGCCGCAGGGGTGCGCCCTGGACGGCGTGAGGGATTCCAAGCAAATGACCCCAAAGGCCAGGGAAGCGGCCTTTCCGGTTATCCAGGCGCAGGCCCTGTCCACGGGAATCGGGGTGGTTTCCCGCGAATATATCGATGAACACAACATCCTCAAAGCGGCTCTTGAGGCCATGCGGCGAGCGATTTTGACATTGGCGCCCCGCCCGGACTTCATCCTGGTGGACGGGATCAGCGCCATCCCCCTATCCATCCCCCAGAGGTGCCTGAAAAAAGGGGACCGGCGCAGCCGGAGCATATCCGCCGCATCGGTGCTGGCAAAGGTATATCGGGACCGGATCATGGCCGCGTATCACCTCATGTACCCGGCCTACGGTTTTGACAGGAACAAGGGATACGGGACGCAGCAGCATCGGGACGCCTTAAAACAGCACGGCCCCTCCCCGTTTCACCGACTGTCTTTCAAAGGGGTTCCGCGAATTGACCAGGGCGAGGCTTGAACTCGGAAAACGGGGCGAGGACCTGGCTTTTCAAGCCGTCAAACAGCTGGGGTACAAACAGATCGTTCGCAATTACCGTTGCAGCCAGGGCGAGGTCGACCTGATCGCCCGGGACGGCGCCACCCTGGTGTTCATCGAAATCAAGACCCGAAGGACGCGCTCCGCAAGCTATGCCAAGGAGGCGGTGAACCGGCGAAAGCAGCGGCAGCTGTCCAAAGTGGCCTTGGCTTATATGAAGGCCAATGATTGCGAGGAGGTCAGCGCCCGGTTCGACGTGGTGGCCATCGGGTTGCTTCCGGGTGAAGCGCCTGAGATTGAAATCGTTAGGGACGCCTTCGAGCTTGACTACTGACGGCCCGGCGACACGCACCGTGCGCCGCGGGGCTCGGGGGCGGGCGGTATGCCGTGACAAGTTCCGCAAAACAAAATGACCTGCATGAAAACCGGGGCGTCCTGTATGTGGTATCAACGCCCATCGGGAACCTGCAGGACATCACCTTGAGGGCCCTGACCGTGCTCAAGGACGTGGATATCATCGCCGCCGAGAATATCGGACACACCAGGGGGCTCCTGGCCCACCACGGCATAGATACCCCGGTAGAGGGGTATCGCAGGGAAAACCAGAGGACCCGGGGTCCTGAACTGGTCCGGCGGATGCAGACCGGGAAAAAGGTGGCGCTGGTCACCGATGCGGGCACCCCGGGGATCTCGGACCCAGGCAACTATCTGATCGACCTGGCC
>JAFDKD010000664.1 GCA_019307165.1 Deltaproteobacteria bacterium
TTGGCCAAGGCATGACCATGATACAAACCTTTCTGGGAGCTCGGGTGATAGCGATTGATATAAATCCCAAAGCCCTTGAGAATGCGACCCAGATGGGCGCATGGAAGACCATCAATCCCAAAGAGACGAAAGACCTAAAAGCCGCCATATTAGACCTCACAGACGGCTTGGGACCCCACGAATCCTTCGATGCCGGTAACGGCGACCAGGAACTGTTTAACATCGCTATGGATGTCACAATGCCCGGAGGCACGGTTATGACAGTGGCACATGGCGAACATGGAATAGATAATGTAAGGGAGCGGCTTAGCTTCCACGTAGACCCCTCCAAATGGGAGTTCTGGGGTAGAAATCTATCTGTGAGGGGTAACTGGGCATGCCACTTCAGTGATTATACGGATCAGATCGCCATGATAAGAAACGGACTCCAGGTAAGTCGCCTCATCACCGCCACATACCCAATAGAAAAAGCGGCAGAGGCATATCGACGTTATTCGGAAGGAGAGAGAGGTAAAACGTTCCTAACGCAATAAGAAGGAGAAGGAGAAAAAAATGAGAAAAAACGCTTTTGACCATATGCCCATGGGAGAAGACGGCTTGCGGGAAGTCCACGCATGGATTGATAGTTTTGTCGAACAAAACCAAAGCATCGCCGACAAAAAGGTGCTCGGCAAATCCGATGACGGCAAATGGGACATCCCGGCTATCACCATCACCAACAAATCGATCCCGGACGACGACAAACAGATCGCCATGGCAACCCTGCTGCGGCATGGTCAGGAAAGAGGCGCCCGGATTATCGGAGCGGAGATTTTAAATTATCTGGCTAGCGACGAAGCGATCGAGACCCGCGACAAACAGAAAGTCATCGTGGTTCCTATCGCCAATCCGGAAGGATTCGTCCGGGATGAGTTCAATTCAACCATGTCCGGTATCACCGACTTGGAGAAAAGAATCTGGGGAAAACTGTGTAACGACGATACCCCCGACATGATGATCGACTACCACAGTCTGGGGAAATCGGACGCAACCAAATATGATCGCGGTGACATGGAGGTCATTATCCCGGCCAACAGCACCAAGTGGGGGATGGACGAACAGATTTATCAGCATGTCGCCAACCGGATGCTGGAATCGGCCGAAGCCAAAGGCTGGCCCTATGAAATCCATACCCTTGAGGACCTCTCTTTTTACTACTTTGGAGACGGCCCGGCGGCAAGACTTCCTCAACGCTATCTTCAGGAAAAAGTGTTTCTGCTCCACATTCAGAACGCCTACGAGCACTATGATGCATCATCGTCGTTGCCCGGCTACACCAATTATACCTGCGGCCCGGCTTACATGAAATGGCACACCCTGGTGGTCGGCATGGAAACCAATCACTGGAGTATCAAACCCGAGGACGGACTGGCCGAGAGCGGGCTGATCCCCTGCCAGGCCTTGTTAAACATGGGAAACAACCGCTTTCCATGGGAAAAAGATCCCGGTTATCCGACCAATCTCCTGTGTGGCGATTTCCGGATTTCCATCCGGGCGATCGGAAACACGCCGGGTGAATGCCGGGTTTCCCGTGAAAGGCTCTGGCCGGAAAGGGTCAATTTCGACATCCTGAAAAGGGAAATGCTCGAAGATCCCGAAACAACCCTGGCCGAAGTCGGATATCTGGGAGAAAACGTTCCGCTTGATTTCGCGCTTTGTCTACGGATGCGGCAGGACGTTATCAAAAACGTGACGATCGACGGTAAAAACGCGGAGTTCGAAACCTTTAAAGACTCTTGCGCCACGTTTCTGTATATTCCGATGACAGTCGAAAAACCGGGTCTTCAGAAACTGACCATCAGCCACGAAGCGTATCACAAAAAATAATTGACCTTCACCGAGAATCTCCCCGCACCATAGCACAGGGGAATTCTCGGTGTTTATCCGGCTCAAAGAATGATGCCGATATCTAACGGGAGAAACACATGCACATACGCTTATCAACCTTGGCCGAAAATTCGGCCAGCTGGCTGGGTTTGCTGGCCGAATGGGGATTGAGTATTCTGGTGGAAACCGACGACGCAACGGTCCTGGTGGATACCGGAAGAAGCAACGTTGCCGCTTACAATGCTCGCATCATGAAAGTGGATCTTGAAAAAATTGACAAAATCATGTTCAGCCACGGCCACGAAGACCATACCGGCGGTCTGGTGGACCTGCTCAGACTTCGCGACATGCCGGAAATACCGGTGGAAGTCATCGCCCATCCGGACGCATGGGCGCCCAAGTACTGGCGGTCGCCTGACGGAAATCGTTATAACTATATCGGTATTCCTTACGCCCGCAAGCTGGCGGAAAGTCTGGGCGCTTCCTTTCGCTTGACGCCGGATCCGGTCTGGATCACTGATCGGATCGTCACTAGCGGCGAAGTGCCGATGCTGACCGACTTCGAAGAAATCGACGCCAGCGCCTGCGTCGAAACCGACGACGGGTACGCCGGCGATCTGCTCAGAGACGACCAGTCGCTGTTCATCACTTCCGACAAGGGCTTGATTCTGGTATGCGGCTGCGCCCACCGAGGAATCGTCAACACCATCCGTCGGGCACAGGACCTGACCGGCAGTGACGACGTCTACGCTATCGTCGGAGGAATTCACCTGTTCGGCGCCTCCGAGCGCCGGGTCCGTCTGACCCTCGATGAAATAAAACGTCTCGATGTTCAGCGCATCGGGGTGTCCCACTGCACGGGGCCGAGCGCAAGTGCCTTTCTGGCCCATGAGCTCGGGAATCGTTTCTTTTTCAACCAGGCCGGCACCTGCACCGAATTTGACGTTTAAACGATCGGCGAATCGATATCGCTGCGCATGTAAAATAAGGGATACTCAAGCAAGAGTATGGTTTGAATTACGAATTTAAAAACGCCGTGCACACCCGTCAAATTGTAAAATCGTGTCAGGGTTCGGTACCGGAAGCGATTATTGCCTTTCCGGAATCGAGCGATCTTGAAGATGCCACCGAAAAGGGGTCTCGCCGGGAAGAGATAGTGATACCGTCACCTGTATTGCTGGCGGAATTGCCCAGGCATATTATAGGAGCGGGCAACGCGGTAAGCGGCCTTAGGCGCAGATTTTCAACAGCCTGTTAGGCGCTGGCGACCAGCATGGGTTTGAATGCCCGGTAGAGATCGGCATCCATTACTGCTTCGTATCCGGTTAAACGGGCAATGACGACGTTTTCTGCATCCAGAAAGGTAAAGTCGCCCTTCATTTTTCGATCGGTTGCCTCTTGCACTTCAAGAATGGCCGCAACTCCGTCTTGGGGAAAAACATCCCGATACTGACGATAGCTGGCGCTGTAACTGGGTAAAGATACGACTCCCATTTCTTCAAAGCACCAGACAATTGCCATTTGAAATGCAGAATCGAGTACCAGGGGGTCGCCGATCCACCGGCTTCGCAGGGGTTCGTTCATCCATTTTCGAGGGGGCGGCGCCGTCGATAAGCGTGCCATCATTCCCCGGCGGTTACAGCTGACGATCTTACGGATTCCACGCAGATCGGAACCATGAAAGAGAATCTTCCGGTATACCTCGTCGACACTCCTCTCGTAGGATTGCACCGCGAGGTCCGGGGGTATTTTATATGCGGGAGATGGAAGCAGTTTGTCCGTCAAAATAGCCTTGGCTGAAGAGTGTATCACCTCGCGTCCGTCCTTGAAGCCATCCCGAATTTCGACAGCCACTTCAAAGTCAGCCCCCTTTTTAATCGGCTTGCCCGCCATAAGTCGAATCATTTTTTTCTGCTGATCGATCCTGATTCCCTGCAACAGGCGCATATCATCGATACCGGAAAGAAATTCATGGAGGGCACAATACCCCAGCCATTCACTCATGAGGGCAAAAGGGACCACCGGTTTTCCGTCCAGGATATGGGCCTCCAGGATCGGAAAGCGCTCCACATCGACTTCCCGTTTAAACGTCAGTGACAGATTATTCCCCTTGATCAAAGCG
>JAFDKD010000665.1 GCA_019307165.1 Deltaproteobacteria bacterium
AAAGGCGCGGACCACCTCCTCTCCCACCACAAAGGCCTTTGCCGGGTTCAGCGTGATGCAGTATGTCAGGGAGTCCCTGCGAAGGTTTGTGTTGATCATGGCGTTGACGGCGCCGATCTTGGCCGCCGCGCTGTAAACCGCCAGGAGTTCCTGGCGGTTTTCCATGAACACCGCGATCGTGTCGCCCTTTTCGATCCCCTGGGAGATAAAATAATGGGCGTAGCGGTTGACCCGTTCGTTGTACTCCCGGTAGGTGAGCACGCCCTCATCGGACTTAACGGCCGCATTTTCGGGAAACCGGGCAGCACATTCTTCGAGGAGGCTCCCCCAGGAACCCCGATTCTCCTCGGCAATTTTTTCGATGTGCTTGACGCTCTTGATGATGGCGGGTAACCGAGGGGACAGCGCAATCCATTTCAGGATATAATCCTTTAAAGAGATCAATCCTTCCTCACGTGACCTGGTGTCGTGGCCCATGATCAATCCTCCTTCCTCTTTTGCCGCCGCAAAACCCCGTTCGGAACTTTCTTGTCGGCGCGGAAGATCTCCGCGGTGAAAGAAACGTGCGCGGGGGCGGAAAAAGCATGCTGAAGCAGGCCGCCGCTTAACTGTCGTTACAGGCTTAATCGAATTTAAAGGCGATCTCGATATTCAGGTCCGGGTCGGGCGCCAGCACCTGGTCGATGTTGTCGGCGATGTCCTCGGCCGTGGGAAGGCCGTCCTTCTTATTGAACCCTTCCGCCATGCCCATTTTGAATTCAGACACCTTGACCCCGATGGTGCCGCCGTGGGCCAGTATCACCCGGCCGGTGAGGTCCTTGGAAAGGTCGGAGGCGAAAAAGACCACCAGGGGCGCCATGGCCCCCGGGTCCAGCATCTCCTCGGTAACCCCTTTCAATGCCGGAAGATCCGCCGTCATCCGGGTATAGGCATTCGGGACAACCGCATGGACGCGGATGCCGTAACGTCCCAGTTCCATGGCCGCGGTTTTGGTGAAGCCGTATACCCCCGCCTTGGCAAGGGCGTAATTGGACTGGCCGAAATTTCCCATGAGACCGGACATGGACGAGGTGTTCACGATAACGCCGCCCTCGCCCTGGGCCTTCATCACGCGGCCCGCCGCCCGGGTGCAGAGGAAGGTCCCCTTTGCGTGGACCTTCTGCACCAGGTCCCAGTCCCCTTCGGTCATGTTCAGCAGGGTCTTGTCGCGCAAAATACCGGCGTTGTGCACCATGATGTCCAGACGCCCGAATTTGCCCAGGGCCCGCCAGATCATGTTGTCCACCCCTTCCAGGGTGCCGACATCCGAATAGTCGGCCGCGGCCTGACCGCCCATGGCTTCGATGTCTTTCACCACCTGATCGGCAACCATGCCCTTGTCTCCGGTGCCGTCCAGATCATTGATAACCACCTTGGCGCCTTCCTTTGCCAGTGCCAGGGCTTCCGCCCTGCCCACGCCCCTTCCGGCGCCGGTGACGATTGCAACTTTTCCGTCCAATAGTCCCATCGTTCTCCTCCTTCTTGAATTTGCTTCAATAAAGGCCTAATTACTCAGTTTCCTAAGTTCAGTGGCTTAAATTACCAACATATAAAGGAACCACAGATCGCACATAGGGTACAGAAAATTGTTTTTGACTTTTCTCCGTGTTCTCTGGTGAATTCTGTGTACTAAACCATGCCAAATGCTTCGCGCAGCGCAGCTGCCGCCTCTTCAACGGCGTCCATGGTCCGATCCACGATGCCCGTCATGCTGAAGAAGGCGTGAATCATGCCCTGGTAGCAACTGTATTTTACCGGAACGCCCGCCTCCCGCAACCGGTCGGCATAGAGTTCTCCCTCGCGGGTGAGCACATCCAGTTCGGCCGTGATTACCAGGGCCGGGGGAAGCCCGCTCAGGTCTTGGGCCAGCAGGGGGGAGGCATGGGGGTGGCGTGCGTCCTCCTCGCGAGCCAGATAATGGGCGCCGTAATAGACCATGCTGTCCTTGGTCAAAATATAGGCCTGGGCATATTCCCGGTATGTTGCATTGTCCATGGCGGAGAGATCGGCAACCGGGTAGACGAGCAGTTGAAATGCAAGGCCGGGGCCGCCCCGGTCCTTTGCCATGAGCGATACGACGGCCGCCAGGTTGCCGCCGGCGCTGTCGCCGCCTACCGCGATTCGATCCGGATCGACATTTATACGGCTGCCGTTTTCCGCAATCCATTGCGTCGCGGCATAGGCGTCGTCGGCCGCGGCCGGAAATTTGTGTTCGGGCGCCAACCGGTAGTCAACGGATACGACGGCACACGACGCCCGGTTGACCATATGCCTGCACAGGCTGTCGTGGGTATCCAGATTACAGATGACCCAACCGCCCCCGTGGAAATAGACCAGGGCTGGGAAGGGGCCTTTGCCCTCGGGCGTGTAAATCCGAATCGGAATCTCTCCGGAAGGCCCTGGAATGCGCAGGTCCGTCACATTTGAAACGTCCACCGGGGGGCCGCCGAATTCAATGAAGGCGGGATTTTTGGCTTCCCTCGCCTCCGCGGGTGTCAGCGTGTTCAGCGGCGGCGCTCCCGCCTCCCGGATCTTGGTTAACAGCGCCTCTATTTGGGGGTCCGGATTGCCGGCCATGAACGGCTTCCTTTTTGTTATATGTGAAAAATTCGATTCAGTCATTCCCGCGCGGGGATTCAGAAAAGCGGGGGTCTGGATTTCCCACCGTTTTTTGGCGGGGAATGACGGATTGCCATTGCATACGTATGAAAGAATCTCCAACAGAGGGTAATATTCTAAGCGGTGAAAACGGATAAAGGCAAGGTTAAAGAAATTCGAATCCTAACACGTGTTTCTTTGCTCACAAAACCCAATCAGAAAGGAGAGTGGCAGGCCACATCCCGCTGATCCACCGTGCCCATGGCAGGGTTCGTGCGGTCGCACAG
>JAFDKD010000666.1 GCA_019307165.1 Deltaproteobacteria bacterium
ATCAAGCTACTAGGCATTCATACGCCGACTTGTCGGTAAAAAGCCGAACTCCGCTGGATTATTTGAGACCCAAAACATCCTGCATATCATACAACCCCTTCTGCTGCTTCACCACCCACAAAGCGGCCCTGACGGCGCCCCGGGCGAAGTTGTCCCGGTTGTGGGCGCGATGGATCAATTCCAGGCGCTCGCCGATGCCGCCGAACATGAGCGTGTGCTCCCCGGTGATATCGCCGGCCCGCCATGTCTGTATGCCGATTTCCTCGTCGGACCGCTCGCCGATCATGCCCTTGCGCTCGTACACGCCTACCTTCTCCAGGTCCCTGCCCGCGGCCGAAGCCAGTATTTGGGCCAGGCGCACGGCGGTCCCGCTGGGTGCGTCCTTCTTGAACCGGTGATGGGTCTCCAGGATCTCCATGTCGTAATCGGGGCCCAGGATGCGCGCCATCTCTCCGGCAATTTTGAACATGACATTCACGCCCACGCTCATGTTGGGGGCCATGACGCACCGCAGGTTTTTGGCCAGCGACGCCAATTCGTCAAGCGCGTCGCCGGTGATTCCCGTGGTCCCGATGACCATGGCGAACCCTTTGTCCGCTGCCGTGCGAAGGTTTTCCATGGTGGCCCGGGGGGCGGTGAAATCGATCAGGACATCTCCCTTGTCCGCCACCGCGGCCAGGTCGTTTGAAATGGGAACGCCCAGCTCTCCGAGACCGGCCGCCTGACCCGCGTCTTGATCCACAGCGGGATGATCGGGCCGTTCGAACGCGCCTGCCAACTCCGCCTCCGGGTTCTGGTGAACCATGTGGACAATTCTCTGACCCATGCGCCCGGCAGCGCCCGCCACGATGATTTTTGTCATTGTTTACCCCCTAAATTCACTTCCCTGAAGGACGGGAAGGGAATTTATCGCTAAAGTGGTTTTCAGATCAGAAATGAGGGATTTTTTCTCTGAGTAAGGCCCTCAAGGATTTTCGCCGAGGCGTACGAAATTTGTACGTCGCAGGCGAAAATCCGCAGAGAACGCAGCTCAGGGGAAAAATAGCCATTTCTGGCTGAAAACTAGATGAGACCGTAGTCTAATAGCACCTTTTTCAGCTTTTCCAGATTGCCCGGCGCCATCCGGCACATGGGCAGCCTCATCTCGCCGGTGATTTTACCCATAAGGGCCAGCGCCGTTTTGACGGGGATCGGGTTGGTCTCGAAAAAGGCCGCCTTGGACAGGGGAAACAGTTTATAAAAAAGTTCCCTTGCGCCGGCCGCATCCCCCTCTTGCCACAGCTTCACCATCCTGGACGTGTCTCCCGGAACAATATTGGCGATGACGGAAACCACGCCTTTGCCGCCAATGGCAAGGACCGGCAGTGTCACGTTGTCGTCTCCGGATAGCAGGGTAATCTTGTCGCCTGCCAACGCCAAGACTTCAGACATCTGGCCGAGGCTCCCGGAGGCCTCCTTGATGGCCACCACCTCGGGAAGTTCCGCCAGACGGGCCACGGTCTCGGGCAGCATGTTGACGGATGTCCTGCCGGGCACGTTGTAAAGGACCTGCGGCAGGGGCACGGCCTCCGCAATGGCCTTGAAGTGCAGATACAGCCCCTCCTGGGTCGGTTTGTTGTAATAGGGCGTCACCTGCAGGGTGGCGTCGGCGCCGACCTTTTTGGCATGCGCCGTCAGTTCGATGGCCTCGGCCGTGCTGTTTCCTCCGGTCCCCGCAATAACCGGGACCCGCCCCTTGACGGCGTCTACGGCGATGCTGATGACCCTTTCGTGCTCCTCGAATTCAAGGGTCGCGGACTCGCCGGTGGTGCCGCAGGGCACGATGGCATTGGTTCCGTTTTCAATTTGAAATTCTATCAGACCCCGATAGGCGTCTTCGTCCACCTTGTTTTCTTTAAATGGGGTCACAATCGCGACGATAGATCCGCTGAACATGGCAAACCTCCTTTTCTAATATCCGGGCTCAGAAAACCCGGGTTTTTAGGCTGCCCCCCAAGGGGCCGGACAGATAGGCTGAGGTTAAGGCCAAGGTTAAGAAATAAATTGAATTCTTTTTCCTCTGTCTCTCAACCTCAACCTAAACCTCAACCTGGCGAAGCTACGGCCCGTATTTCCGCAGTGACTTAGCCTAACCACTGTGACATGGTCCTGAGGACCAGGTTTTGCATAAAAAATTATAGGGCTTCGGCTCTTAGTTGACCCGTGTAAACAATCGACGTGTTTCCTTCCAGCCAAACCTCCCGGAACGCGCCCGGCGAATCGCCGTCCGATTCAAAGTGGATGGTCAATTCCTCGCCGCCCCGGGTCAGCACCTGAACCGGTGAGCGAACCAGTCCCCTGGCCGAGGCGGTCAGCGCGGAAGCAATGGCGCCGGTCCCGCAGGCGAGGGTTTCGTCCTCGACCCCCCGCTCGTAGGTCCGCAGTTCCAGGCGGTGGTCCCCGGTCACCTTGATGAAATTGGCATTTGTCCCCTCCGGGGAAAAGCGGTCGTGATATCGGAGAAGTCGTCCCTGCTCATTGACCGGGTGGTCCTCAATATCATCCACCCGGACCACCACGTGTGGGACGCCGGCATTGATGTAATCCGCGCTCCGCCAGCCTTTCCCGGGTTCCACGTCAATGTCCCGATCCCAGCCGGCAGGTTGGGGCATCAACACCTTGACGCGGCGGCCGTCCACCTCCGCGGAGATGGGTCCGGCCAGGGTCCCGAAGGTCATGCGGGGACCTGCGATGCCCTTTAAATACGCGAAACGGGAGACGCACCGTCCGCCGTTGCCGCACATTTCAGCCTCCCCGCCGTCGGCGTTGAAAAACCGCCAGGCGAAATCATATGTATCCGACTCCGTTACAAAAATGACCCCGTCGGCGCCCACCGATTCCCGGCGGCGACAGGCCCGTTCGACCAGACGGCCCATGGCCTC
>JAFDKD010000092.1 GCA_019307165.1 Deltaproteobacteria bacterium
GTAAGCAATTGATTGAAATCGATTACGATTACGACAACGACAACGACCACGAAAATGAGGCGATACCATGGCCCAACCTGTGGTTTATTCATCCGATCCCGCCGACTTCTATTATATGGAACTCAACGTGCCCTGCCAGGGCGCGTGCCCCGTGGAGACCAACATCCCCGCCTACATCCGTGCGGCCTTCGAAGAGAAATACGGGCGATCCTACGAGGTCAATGTCGCGGCCAATGTCTTTCCGGGGGTCCTGGGGCGCATATGTTCCCGGCCTTGCGAAACCAGATGCCGACATGGAGAGGCCGAACTGGGACAGCCGGTAAACATCTGCCATATCAAACGCGCTGCGGCCGATATGAAAGGCGGCGAATTTGCGGCCCTGAAGCCACAGCCGCCCAACGGAAAACGCGTGGCCGTGATCGGGGCAGGGCCGGCCGGGCTCGCCGCGGCCCGGGACATGGCCCTCGGGGGCATGGCGGTGACCGTGTTTGAGCGCCGGCGGCATCCCGGCGGCATGCTTCGATACGGCATTCCCGAGTTTCGTCTGCCGCGAAGGGTGCTTGAGGCGGAAATCGAGGCCATCGCGAACCTGGGTGTGGAGATCAGGACGGGCGTGGGCATCGGCGTCGAAGAGAATGTGGAATCGCTGTTAAAGGCCTTTGATGCGGTTCTCTTGAGCACGGGCTGTTCCAGACCCATGTATCTCAACATACCAGGCGAGTCCCTTCAGGGTGTCTATCCCGGCCTCACGTTCATGATGGATGTCTGTTCGGGCAACGCGCCTCCGATGGGGAAGCGGGTCCTGGTTATGGGCGCCGGGTTTACCGCATTTGACTGCGCGCGAAGCGCCCTTCGCCTGGGGGCCGAATCGGTGACCATCTGTCTCAGGCGCACGGAACAGGACCTTGCCGTCACCCGGGACGAAGTGCTGGAGACCAAAAAGGAGGGGGTCAGGGTCGAAGCCCTGATGCTCTCGCAACGGATTCTGGGGGATGACCGGGTGGAAGGCGTGGAATTCGTGCGCACCCGGCCCGGCGAGATGCGGGAAGACGGCAAACAAAGCATATGCCCCATCGAGGGCAGCGCGTTCACAATTTTCGCAGATACCGTCATCATTGCCACCGGCCAGAGGCCGGAGCCCGTGCCGACACCTGCCGACACGGACAAAAACGGCATCACCACGGCGGACACACACACGTTTAAAACCTCGGTCAAGGGGCTCTATGCGGCGGGCGATTTCATCACCGGCCCGTCAACCGTCATCGAGTCGGTGGCCGCCGGCAGACACGCTGCTGAAAAGATCGTCCGGGACCTGACGGGCAAGCCTTTCAGGGAAAAGGCCGTTCGGATGGCGGATGCCGTCATGACGGACCGGGACCGGACATGGGATTTCATTCCCCGGCAGGACATGCCGACACCGGCATCGACGGACGAGCGCATCCAGAGCATGGCAAACGAGGTCGAAACCGGTTTGACGGCGTCCATGGCCCGGGAGGAATCCAAGCGTTGCTACCTCTGCTATCTTCACTACGAAATCGATATGGAGCGGTGCATTTATTGCCGCTATTGCATGGATGTGGCGCCCCGTGACTGCATTAAGCTGGTGAAGCGTGTCATGACCAATGAACTGGGGGCCGTTGCCGGGTTTGAAGAAACGACCAGCTGGCGGGACGTCAACGCCGTCGTCATCGACAATGCGCGCTGTATTCGGTGCGGCGAGTGCGTGCGCGTCTGCCCGGTGGACTGCATCTCGGTCACCCGGGTCGAACTGACGGAAAGAATGCCTAATCGTAGTACCAATGATAACGCCTGATTTTGTGGATGGTGCCACAGGGGGCAGGAAAGATAGGTTGAGGTTAAGGTCAAGGCTGAGGAAAAGAAAGGTTAAGGCTGAGGTTAAGGTTGAGCAACAAATTGAATCCTTTTTCCTCTTTTTCTCGACCTTAACCTGAACCTGGCGAAGCCACTCTCAACCTGGCGAAGCCGTCTCTCAGCCTCAACCTTAACCTTTCAAAGGCCGGCAAAAAGGGATCTGAGGCTGTCCTAAAGGGTACTTGAATGTCCAAAGAACACTATGTGGTTATCGGGAACGGTCCTGCCGGACATCACGCCGCTTTCACGCTGAGGGAAAAGGCGGGTGAGGATGCGCGGGTGACCCTGATCAATGGCCATGAGGGCGGGTCCTACCGTCCCCATCTGCTCCCTGAATTCATTTCGGGCGATATTTCCGAAGAGGCCCTCTATGTCTCGCCCCTTTCCGATTACGGGGAAAAGGGCATCAAGTTGCGAGCGGCTCAACAGGTCGTCGCTTTGGACCCTAAAGAGCGGTTTGTCATATTCGATCACAAGGAAATCCTTTCCTATACCGGGGCCGTCATCGCCGTGGGGGGCAGGCCCCGCATTCCCGAACCGCTTCTGGCCTTTGAAGAATTAATGACGACCTTGAAGACGCTGGAAGACGCCATGGTGTGGATACGCCGTTTGGCCGTTGTGGATTCCGTCCTGATGATCGGAGGGGATCTTACCTCATTGGCACTTACCCGGGCCCTTCTGAAACTGAACAAGCATGTGGTCTTCATGCTCAATGAGGACGCGTTTTGGCCCCTGCGATGCGATGAGGCCCTGTTTGATGCGGTGGGCGAACGGTTGACGGCTGAAGGCGTGGAGGTGATCGACCACGGACGCATCAAAGGCATGACCCGACGCTCGGAGGATCTCTACGATGTTACGATAGGCGACAGGCGGCTGGAGGTGGGGATGATCGGCGCGTTTTTCGGCCTTAGGCCCGACATTCGCTTTCTTTCCAAAAGCGGACTCCGTATGGAAAGGGGCGTGCTGGTGGACGAATACCTGGCAACCGGCTTCGAAGGCCTGTATGCGGCGGGCGACTGCGCACAGGTCTACCACCCGGGGATCCGCGATTACTGGGTATCCATCGGGCATGACAACGCAGCGGCCCTCGGGCGCATTGCCGCGCTCAATCTGCTGGGCTGCCGTGTTCCCGCAAAAGTCAGCGCCACGAGCATTTTTGACGTTCAGGGCGTGAAAGCCAATACCTCATGGTGGACGGAGTTTTGATATGGCCGGTATAGACATGACCGTTGAAGTGTGCGGGATGTCGGGTGACGGGACCATTGCCGCGGGAGGGCTTTTAAACGAGGCCGTTTCCGGGGCCGGCTTCTTTGTGATGGCATTCGATTCCTATCCGGCGGAGATTCGGGGCTTCGGCCGGTGCGTGACCCGTTCGCGCATCGGCGATGAAGAGATGACGGCCCTGGGGGACGCGACCCACGCGCTTATTTCCCTGGATGACGAGCAGTCCATATCGCGGATTCCGGGGCTGGCCGAAAACGCCATGGTGTTTTTTGACAACAGGCCGCCTTCATACGTGAGCGAGGGCCAAACCATCGCCGCCCACACGGCGCCGGGCGTCCGGCTTTTCGGCATGCCGTTTCGCGATCTTGCCGTTGCCGCCGCCGGCACCGCCAGGGGCAGAAATTTGACCGCCCTGGGCGGGTTTGCCGCGGTTGCGGGAATGGGCCGCGAGCCGTTTCTCCAGGCCATTGGCAAGAAATTCGAGGCCAAAGGGGAAAAGGTCCTTGAAGCCAACCTCAATAGTTTCGAGGCAGGATTTGCCTTCGCTGCCGAGACCTTCGCCGACCGGATCGATGACGCCCTGAAGACCCCCACAGGGGAGAGCAAGCCGGAAAGGGTGCTGCTTTCGGGCAACGCGGCCATTGGTGCAGGGGCCATGGATGCGGGCCTTCGGTTTTACTTCGGATACCCCATCACGCCCGCCACACCCATTATGGAATATCTGGCAAAGGCCCTGCCGAAAACGGGCGGCCGCGTTACCCAGATGGAGGACGAAATTGCCTCCATAGGGGCGGTGCTGGGCAGCTTTTATGCCGGCAAACGGGCCATGACCGCCACATCGGGGCCGGGATTGGCGCTCATGACCGAACTCATCACCCACGGCGTCATGTCCGAGACGCCGGCCGTGATCGTCAATGCCCAGCGGGGAGGGCCGTCCACGGGCCTGCCCACCAAAACGGAACAGTCCGACCTTCAGGCCGCCGTTTTCGGCGGCCCCGGCGACTCGGCCCGTATTGTCATCGCGCCCACCAATGTCACGGAATGCTATTGGCACACCCTCAGGAGTTTCCGTTTGGCCGAGCGGTATCAGACGCCCGTGATCGTGTTGACCGATTTCTTTCTGGACAACCGGGTGGAAAACGTGGTCATGCCCAAGGCGTCGCCGGATGAGGCCCTCGACGCCAATGTCTATCCGGATGCCATGCTTCAAGGGGATTACGGGCGATATGAAATAACGGCATCGGGGATCTCGCCCAGGGCCATTCCGGGCATGGCGGGAACCATATTTCCGGCAACCGGCCTGGAACACTCGGAACGGGGTGTGCCGGACTACACCGCGAAAAACCACATGGCCATGAACGGGAAAAGGCATCGGAAGATCCAGGGCGCCCTGGTCGACCTGCCCAAGCCTGAAGCCTTCTTCGACGGTGAACCCATGGAGGTGGGGGTCATTGCGTGGGGGTCCACGTTCGGTTCCGCGCTGGAGGCGGTCAGGCGGGCAAGGGCCAAAGGGTTGAAGACGGGGGCCCTTAAAATCACCGCCCTGTTTCCCTATCATGCGGAGGAAATTCGGGATTTTATGGACCGCTGCGGCGAGGTGCTCATTCCGGAATTGAATTTCCAGGGCCAACTGGCCACCCTGATCGGCCATCTTCACCGTAAAGAGGTCGCGCGATTTAATCAGACCACGGGCGTGCCCATATCGCCGACGGACATCTTGCACGAGATAGCGTCGCTGGTAAATCTTTAGAACCAGATTTACCAGATAAACAAATAAGATATGACTATAACTTAATGTTGTAGTTTATAAATACAGCGCCTTAATGTTCGTATGGTTTCACCGCCCGCTTCGCTAGAGTCGCAAAGGTCGCAGAGTGAAAGATATATTTCTTTAAGCAAAAAAACCTCTGCGAACTCTGCGGCTCTGCGGTGAATATCAATATTTCAATCCTCATGCGATGTGACCCAGCAGAGATGAAAATGGAACAGAAGCTATCATGAAAACACCGGGCAACGTACTCGCGGATAAGGTAGAAAAGATCAAGGCATCGGGCGATTTCTCCATTCGTTCCGAAAACCTCCCCACGTGGTGTCCGGGATGCGGGTATTTCGGCATACACCAGGGGCTGAACAACGCGATCCAGCGTTTGGGGCTGCCCCATCATGAGGTGGTGACGGTCACGGGAATCGGGTGCGCAGGACGCTATGCGTTTTTCACACACACCTACACCCTCCACACAGCCCACGGCCGGACCCTTCCGGTGGCCACGGGCGTCAAGCTGGCCCAGCCGGAACTCACGGTGTTCGCGGTGGGCGGGGACGGGGATGGTCTGGGTATCGGGGGCGGTCACTTGCCCCATATTGCGCGGCGCGATGTTGACGTGAATTACCTGCTTTTCGACAATTCCATCTACGGGCTCACCAAGGGGCAGCCGTCTCCAAGTTCGCCCGTGGGCACACGGACCAAGGTGTCTCCGGAGGGCAGTACGGACGCGCCGCTGAACGGTACGCTGATGGCCCTCTCCTATGGCGCGTCATTTGTGGCCAGGCTGTTTGCCGGGGACCCCGAATCGATAACGGAGGCCCTGGTGCAGGGAATCCGTCACAAAGGGTTTTCCTTTTTTCACCTCTACACATCCTGCGTGACGTTCGACAAGTCCTTCAAGACATGGGATCACCTCAAGGCCCGGACCCATCCATTGCCTCCGGAGCACGATCCCGGCAATTTAAAACAGGCCATGGGTGAAGCCCTGGACGACCCTTACAGTCTTGGCATTATTTACAGGCGAGAAGGTGGCGAGATGAGCACTGTTTAGTTGCAAACTAAACCCTCCTCCTGCTTGAGAATCAGATAGGTTCTACCAATCCGGGAAGAGAGGAATCAGGAGTAGCAGTTGGTTTGACGTTATCAAGTTTATACGAGGCATCGGGCATAGGATCTGTTTTTGAACGTACATCGTAACGGAAGTCCACATAGTTTTTTCCTATCCCGGTTTATGCCCCCTTTTCCGTCATCCCCGCGCAGGCGGGGATCCAGACGAACGGGGGCGCTGGATTCCCCTTCGGCTGTGAGCTCAGGGCCGAACGGCCGCCTGCGCGGGTCGGAGATCCCGTCGCTTTTTGGCGGGGAATGACGGATTACGTGTTGCATATGGACATATAAAGAAAACGGCTTGGGTTGAAATTTGAGCCATCTTAGAGGGAGCATCTTCATGCCGAAGAACCTGACACGGAAAATACTGGAAGACCACCTGGTGGCGGGCGATCCGGCGGGCGGCGGCGAGATCGGGATCAAGATCGATCATACCCTGCTCCAGGACGCCACGGGCACCATGGCCATGCTGGAGTTCGAAGCGCTGGGCCTCGACGCGGTCAAGGCGGAACTGTCCGCCCAGTACGTGGATCACAATATTTTACAGACCGACTACAAAAACGCCGACGATCACCGATATCTTCAGACGGCCTGCGCCCGATACGGCATACACTTCAGCTCGCCGGGGAACGGCGTGTCCCACCAGGTGCACATGGAGCGGTTCGGCGTTCCGGGCAAAACCCTTATCGGCGCGGACAGCCACACGCCGGGGGCCGCCGGCGTGTCCATGCTGGGTCTGGGGGCCGGCGGTCTGGATGTGGCCGTGGCCATGGCGGGGCGGCCCTACTACTTCCCTTGTCCCAAGGTGTTCGGCGTGAGGCTGTCCGGTCAATTGCCCGATTGGGTCGGCGCCAAGGACGTTATTCTGGAGATGCTTCGACGGTACGACGTCAAGGGCTGCGTGGGCAAGATCATCGAGTATTACGGTCCGGGCGTTGCGTCCCTGTCCGCCACGGACAGGGAAACCATAGGCAATATGGGAACCGAACTGGGGGCGACCAGCACGGTGTTTCCCTCGGATGAAAACACCCGGGCTTATCTCGAGGCGCAGGGAAGGGGCAAGGTATGGCGGGCGCTTTCCGCCGACGAGGGCGCGACCTATGACGAATACGACGAGATCGACCTGTCTGCGGTGGAACCCCTCATCGCCTGCCCCTCGTCGCCGGGCAATGTGGTCCCCGTCAGGGAGGTGGCCGGAACCCGCGTGGA
Source organism: Deltaproteobacteria bacterium (assembly GCA_019307165.1). Taxonomy (GTDB): domain Bacteria; phylum Desulfobacterota; class DSM-4660; order Desulfatiglandales; family Desulfatiglandaceae; genus JAFDKD01. Next base: position 7,178 of record JAFDKD010000092.1, read on the forward strand.
TCAGGTCATCGTGGGCAGCAGCGTCAATTCGTCCTTCCGGGACCTCATGACGGCGGCCAAGGTCATGGAGGGGCGGCGGCGCCACCCGTACACGTCATTTCACATCAACCCCGGCAGTCGTCAGGTCCTCGAGAATATAGCGGCGCACGGGGGGCTTCTATCGCTTCTTCAGGCCGGGGCCCGCATTCACGAGGCGGGCTGCCTGGGATGTATCGGCATGGGTCAGGCGCCCGGAACCGGCCAGGTGAGCCTGAGGACATTTCCGCGCAACTTCCCCGGACGTTCCGGAACAAAGGACGACAAGGTGTATCTGTGCTCGCCGGAGACCGGGGTCGCCGCCGCGCTCAAGGGCGTGATTACGGATCCCAGGGATCTTTCCCCTGAGATAACATACCCCCGCGTAAAGGACCCCGAAAAATACCTCGTGGATGCCTCTTCCATTGTCCCGCCGTCCCCCGAAGGGTTTCAAACGGAAGTGATCAGGGGACCCAATATCAAACCCCTTCCGCGCATGGCCCGACTCCCGGAGGCCTTGGAAGCCGAAGTGGCGATTCGGGTCGGCGACAATATCAGCACGGACGCCATCATGCCGGCCGGCGCACGGGTGCTGCCGCTTCGGTCCAATATCGAGGCCATCAGCGCGTTTGTTTTCTACCAGATCGCCCCGGGATTCCATGAGACCTGCAAGGCGCTGGGAGACGTGGCGGTTGTGGGGGGAGAAAACTACGGGCAGGGCTCCAGCCGGGAGCATGCGGCCCTGGCCCCGAGGTACCTCGGGGTTCGCGTGAAAATCGCCAAGAGTTTCGCTCGAATTCACAAGGCCAATCTGTGTAATTTCGGGATAATCCCGCTGGTTTTCAAAGATGCGGACGACTATGAGCGCTTGAAAGAGGGGGACAGGCTCGAATTCCCCGGGATGCGAACGTGCATCCAATCGGGAGATGTTGAGATCCCCGTCATATGCGACAACAAGCGCCTTATCACCGTCCTGGACGTTTCCGACCGACAACGGAAATTTCTGCTGGCCGGGAGCGCCCTGAATTACGTCAAAGGCCGGATGGAAAAAGACCGATAGTAAAGCTCCGGGCCCATAGGACCCGACTTTTAGCCCCACCCCCCATAGGGGGCCTTGTTATGACCAAGTCCTGTAAGTGACTAAAGTGATCTAAAGTGCCTAGAGTGCCTAAAGTTAAG
>JAFDKD010000667.1 GCA_019307165.1 Deltaproteobacteria bacterium
ATTTAATCTGAAAATCTACATCAGGTTGTCAGGTTCACGGTTCACGGTTGGCCGCCCTGCGCTCCTCAACCTTGAACCATGAACCCTTGAACCATGAACCTGAGCAGTTACGTCTCATGAATCATGATATTTTTCAATGAGAATGAGGTGGAATAGAAACCCAATATTCCAATATTCCATCATTCCAATTGGCTATCTGCGGTCGCGATCACATGTCCGAAGCATGGCGGGATCGGGATTCATTATGGTTTGAATTGGCTGTCATCGTTGTCGTTGTCGTAATCGCCGTAAGGCACCCAACTCTCTCTGACGGAGTATTCGCGCTCACCGAGTTTCGTTAACATTGACACGATTCGGATGAGCATCGCCTTGCCATTCGAACTCTCTTGGGCATCAAGGACTTCGCGGTACCATATCTTGTATGTGCCCTATTCCGAAAACGCCCGTCAGGTATCAGGACCGGCTGAAGGCATTCGAGCCTGACCACGGGCCGATTAAACGGGTGCCCCCAATGTTTCACGTAAAACATTCCCAGTTTTTTCAAATGGATGGGCTTGTAAAACGTGTCTTTGAGCGGCATCAGAAGCTCGGGATTCGAAGTCGCCCTATCGTCGAATGACGGCTGTTTATCACAAAATGTGGTAGTATATTGAGCGTAACGAATACTATATGTAGGTATTCCTGATGTGGCCTGCCGCTGAACTTGTTTTGCGCTCCCAGATAAAAAAATCTCTTGTGTAACTTCGTGTTACGTTAACAATCCGTTCATGCTCGTGCCCAGCGAAGCAGTGCTCGTCATCGCGGGGTTGTAGGGCGGTATTTTACATGCCGCCAAAGATCAGTTGTCCTCTACCGGCTTTATTTGGTGGGATGTAAAATCCCACCCTACGGCGATTTGTGTGAGTCATTGATTGAAATCGATTACGACAACGACCACGAGCACGAATGTTTCCGGTTTCAATTGATTCAGAGTCCTTGAGCGATGCCCTAGGGCATTCGGCACAAAAAAATATCCTCTTTATCCTGCTCGCCGCGGCGAAGCTGGACTTTAGCGAAGCCGGGTTATCCTGTCCAATCTTTTGTTTCTACCGGGGCTTCACCCTGGCTTTTACCTCCTTCGATTTTTCCCGGGCCGTTCCCATGACCGCCTCAAGATCCAGGGTGAGGAGCCTGCGATCCGCCATGACCGGTCGACCGTTGATTAAAACGTGCGTGACGTCGTTTCCCCGGGCCGCGTAGACCAGCTGGGAATAGGGGTTGTAAAGGGGCGTCAGGTGGGGCTTTCGGGTATCGACGATGATGATGTCCGCCTTTTTCCCCACTTCAATGGAGCCCGTAACCGCGTCCATGCCGAGTGCGCGCGCGCATTCGATGGTGGCCATTTTCAGGACGGTTTCCGCATCCATGACCGTAGGATCCAGCAGACGAACCTTTTGAAGTTTTGCAGCCATGTCCATCTCGGTAAACAGGTCCAGGTCGTTGTTGGAGGCGCATCCGTCCGTGCCCAGGCCCACCGTCATCCCGGCGGCAAGCATTTCGGGCACGGGCGCGATGCCCGATGCCAGTTTCATATTGCTTTCCGGGTTGTGGATCGCATTGACGCCGGCGGCGGCCAAGTCCTCGATTTCCCCGCTCGACAGATGAACGCAATGGTCGGCGATGAGGTTCGGTCCCAGCAGTCCCAGGGACTTGAGGTGATCCACGGGGCCCTTGCCGTAAGTTTCCCGGACTTGGGCGTTATCCGCCTCGGTCTCGGCCACGTGAATGATGAGCGGGACGTGATGCCGGCCCGCCAAATCGCCGGCCGCCGTGAGCAGGGAAGGGCCGCATGTGAACAGGGCGTGGGGTTCCACGGCGATCGAGACCAGCGGGTCGTCGCGCCACTTGCGGATCAGCCATTCGGTATAACGCAGGCCTTCTTCGACCGGACCGTAATTCGGGGAATCGAAGTCATACAGGACCTCGCCCACCAGGCACCGCATGCCTGCCTCTTTTGCGGCCCCGGCCACCTCGTCCTCAAACAGATACATGTCGCAAAAGGTGGTCGTGCCGGACAGAATCATCTCGGCGCAGGCCAGAAGGGCGCCGGCCCGGACGAAGTCGCCGTCCATGCCGCGCTCGACCGGAAATATATACCTGTCCAGCCACTCCAACAACGGCAGGTCGTCCGCCAGTCCGCGAAAGAGCGTCATGGCCGCATGCGTATGGCCGTTGATAAGGCCGGGCAGGACGATCCCGCCTTCCGCATCGATGGCATGGCGGCCCCGGGGCGGCGCTTCGGGTTTTTCACCCATACGAACGATGGTGTCTCCGGAAACGCAAATAAATCCATCTTCCAGGATGGAGGCATCCGGATTCATCGTAAGTATTGTAGCGTTTTTAATTATAATATCAAATAGTTGCATCATACATTCCGATTACGTTAACAATCCGTTCATGCTCGTGCCCGGCGAAGCGGTGCTCGTTGTCGTTTTCGTTGTCGTAATCGAGAAAATCGTGCAGTTCGGTCATAGCAGCTTGACGTCTATCGGGTTTCACTCGAATACGGAGAGTTCGAGCAGATTGAAAACATATTTTCGGACAGGATTTACAAGATAATGAATCCCAGAGGTTCAGGGTTGCGGGTTGCTTTGCACTCTCCCCCTTTTAAAAAGTAGGGCGGTATTTTATTCCATCTGCAAAACCTGGTCCTCTGGGCCAGTCGAAGATCCCGTGTAGCGGGGGTCAGAGTTTTCCGGCTATGCCAATGCGGGAATAAGGTTTCAGGTGTCAGTGTTCCCCGCCCAACAACGGCGGGATCTTCGACAGGTGTCAGTACGAATAATAGACTTCGACGCCGCTGTGTGTTGCTGGAATTGCCCCCACTTGATTTTCCAGCGTTTGCTTAAAACAAATCCTTTCCTGACACCTGACACCCGA
>JAFDKD010000093.1 GCA_019307165.1 Deltaproteobacteria bacterium
TTGGTTGAAAGCAAACCTATGATGTGATTGTCTATTCAGTCAAGTGTTTTGTAGAACCTGACGCAATGGGGACGCTGGTAAAAAAGTAAATTGCTTGGGGCTGGAGTTGTGGGCTTTCCTCTTCAATCACACTCATTTCCTCTTTCAAACCCGGTTCATTTTTACTCCAAAAGCAATTTACTTTTTTACCAGCGTCCCCACCTCACCATTCATAGGAGTCCCGGAACCACATGCGCTGCCTGTTTCTGCCCCTGATTACGCGTGGAGCCGCCATAGGCACAATCTCCAGGTGCCTGGCCATCGGCCAACACCTGCGAGACCTGGGCCATGAGGTTTTTTTTCTGACCAACGGCGAAGGCGCACGTCATGTTTCGGAAAGCGGCTTTTCCTTCATGGAAGGGATTATCCCCGACCCTCCCGGCCCATATCACCCGCTCTACGATCTTTCCGACGTTGCGGTCTTTCTCAACCTGACCCGAGAAGACTATCTCCGCCATTCCCTCCAAGCGGAGCATGACGCGGTGGAACGGTTCCGGCCTGACGTGCTTTTCAGCGAATTCAAGCTCACCGCCGCCATTACCGCCGCCCGGCACGGGCTGCCGCTCGTATCCACGGCGTGCAGCCCGGCCGACCCCCGTTTCGTCTCGCCCCTTTGTCCCCAACAACGATCGCTGAGTCACGGCGAAGCCATCGTCGGGTTCAACCGCATCCTGGATGAACGCGGTTTGGAACCGATCGAGGATGTGGCCGAACTCTTTTTTTCGCGGAGCAAGGTCAAGGTAGCGCCCACCATACCCGACATCGAACCCCTTCTGGCCGATGTGCCCGGGCTTCGCTACGTGGGATATCTCCTGTACGACCGCTGGGAATTGGCGCCGCTCCCCCCCGCGATCCTGAAAAACGCCGAAGGTAAAAAGGTGGTGTTCGCCTATTTCAGCGCCGGTGAAATCGGCCCCGACCGATATACGCGCGTGCTTCCCGCCGCATTCGACGGCACCGAATTCCATGTGGTCGTGGCGGTCGGCCATCACCCCGATCTGCCCCGACTGCCAGATGCTACGGCCAATACCCTGTGGGTCCGTTTCGTGCCGGGCCGCTCCATCCTCGAAGCCGGCCGGGCCGTGTTGTTTCACGGCGGACAGAATACGGCCATGGCCTCGCTCATACACGAGGCGCCCGGGCTTATCGTCCCCGGGAGCGACTTTGAGCGGGATTTCAACGCCAGGGGCATTGCCGGCATCGGTGCGGGGATACACATGGCGACCGAGGACTTTAACCCCCCGAATGTATTGCAGGCCACCCGGGAACTCATCGGATCGTCATATCGTTCGGCTGCTGAGCGATTCGGCCGGAAAATCCTGAAACAAGGAGGCGCAAAACGGGCGGCGGGGCTCGTCGTGGACGCGGCGCGGTAGGGAAAGTTCGGACGTTTGCCTCCGCCACGGTTTGAGGTGAAGTTTCGCTAGAAGTTATAGTGGACACCCACGATATGCATAGTTGAATTTGATGAATTATAATAAAGCTTTTTCATTTCTATAAAATTATAATTTATCTTACAGGAATAGCTTATTGAAAAATGTCCCTTAATGATTCTAATCTGATTGAACCATTGAAAAGAACGGCTGGTTCCAATTCTGTTTCCTTCAAAATCCGTTCTGTTATTAGACTTATCGGCCCCAAACACAAAATCGAGCCATCCGTCAAAATATAGTTGAATATCGTAAGGGAACGTATAGAGGGGCCTACCGTAGGCAATGTTGAAAAGGTAGCCGTCCCATTTGCCTTCCAGATTCGAATCATATGCCTCCGTGTAATACCTTGCGAACAGGTTTACCCGGAAATAGTCGAAATCTTTGAGTCGAAAATCAGACCCCGGCCCGAAGTGATTCCTTTTTAAACCGCCTCCGAAAGAGCTGTTGTCGAAGTCCAGCTGGTAGCTGATAAACTGCTCCTTAAACCGCCAGAAAGAAAGGTCGCGATTCAGCAGGCCGTCCAGGGAAAGCCTCGGGTTGACCTCCCCGTACAAACCGGGGTCTCTGCCGTGCATGATTCGGGGCGCCCCAACCGGAATAGAGGCTCGCCTCAACCCAATTGAACGTGTATGCATGGTATTTGGCCCAACAGGGGCCTGCCGAGAAAAGCAGCACGAATAAAACAATGAGTTTCTTCATTTCGCCATTCCTGATTGACAGGCTTTAACAATGATTGACAGCGATATCTCGATTTGTCATCCTCAGACGGCAAGAAAAAGAACATCTGCCGAAAACCCGAGACGCACGAGAAAAGGCGACAACTGACCCCATGGACAGCACTCCCAGAAACGATTCCCTCCTGTATGCCGTCGACGAAACCCCGCCCCTGTGGATGGCCTTCTTTCTCGGCCTCCAGCACGTGCTGCTCGTCTTCAGCGGCATTGTCTTCATTCCCCTGATTGTGGCCAAGGGGAGCCAGATCCCTCCGGATCAGATCGAGTATGTGGCCTTTTCCTCCATTATCGTGACCGCCGTATCTACCCTGATTCAAGTCCTGCGTTTCGGGCGGGTAGGCTCCGGCTACGTGCTCTTCATGGGCAGCTCAGGGTCGTTTATTGCGTGCAGCCTGGCCGCCGTTCATATGGGGGGCTTCGCGCTGGTCGCCACCATGGCTCTGATTTCCGCTCCCCTGGAATTCGTCTTTGCCTATTCCCTCCGGCACCTCAGAAAAATCGTGACACCGGCCGTGGGCGGCGTCGTGATTATGCTGGTGTCCGTCAATCTGATCCCCATTGCCATGAGGCTCTGGGTGGGGTACCCGGGAACCCCGCACTACTGTTCGCGGGAAAACCTGATCGTGGGCGCTTTGACCCTGGCCGTCATCCTGGTCCTTGGCATATTCGGGAGCCCGCGGGTTCGGCTCTGGTCGCCCGTCACGGGAACCTTTTGCGGATATCTCGTTGCGTGGTTCTTTGGAATACTCGAATTGTCCCACTTTAATCAAGCCGTCTTTTTCGGCTTTCCCCGCGGGCATTGGCCGGGCATCGAACTGCACCTCACCGCTGCTCACATCCCCATTCTGGTCGCCTTCTGCATTACCACGCTGGTGGGCGCGATCGAGAGTACCGGAACCGCCATGGCGGTTCAGCGGGTATCGGAGAGAAAATTCAGGAAAATCGATTACGACAGGGTGCAGGGGTGTCTGTACTCCGACGGACTGGGCAATTTGATGGCGGGGCTGGCCGGTACCGTCCCCAACACGACCTACAGCAGCACAATCGCCGTACTGGAACTGACGGGCGTGGCAGCCAGACGCGTGGGCGTATTCGGGGCGCTACTGCTCGGGGTGCTGGCATTCTTCCCCAAGCTGGGCGCCATTGTACTGGATATGCCCGGCCCGGTACTGGGGGGCTCTCTGATCGTGTTCCTGGGCATACTTTTCGCCACCGGCATCCAGCTGGCCACCGCTACCGAGCTGAATTACAGGTCCAGCCTCATTGTGGGGTTGTCGCTGTGTGTCGGCATTGTCATGGAAAACAAGCTGTTTTTCCACGAAGCCATCCCCGCTCACCTGGACGCCCTCCTGGGCAACGGTATTGCCACCGGCGGCGCCACGGCCTTTATCCTCAGCCTGGTCTTTCAATTCCGCCCTAAAGCAAAAGCCTCTTTCCAACTGCCTCCGGATGAAACCCGACTGCCCGACCTTTCCGGATTCATCGCGGGGCTGGAGAAATCCCTTGACCTGCCGGAGCGTCAGCTGTTTTCCCTTCAGCTGGCCTGCGAAGAAGTGTACACGGTGATCTGCAGAAACCGGCCGGCAGGCGGGGCCGAGGGGCAGGTCCAATTTTTCTGGACCAAGGAAAGCGACTTTGTCCAGGTTGACGTGGAAGCCAAACTTGCGCTTGAGGACATGGACGCGCCCGCGCCCTCTTACGAACCCCAAAAAGCTACGCCGGATGACCTGGAGCAACTGGGGTTGGTCATCCTTCAGAAAGTGGCGCGGGACGTGGAACATGTCCGCATCGCCGGGTACAACTGCATCTCCTTCAAAATCCCCGGCGCGCCCAGGTGAACCGATCATCACGCCTTCGGTTCGTGGTGGAATGACTTATGGACGATCTTCCAGCCCTCTTCCAGCTTTATCAACGTCAGATAGTCCGTAAACCGCAGCCCCAGGTATAGATCGGCCACTTTCACCACGGCCACCTCTTCGGTCACATCGGTAGATACGATTTTCATGTCAAAGGCTTCGCCGCCTTCTGAAGGTGCAGGTGTTTTGCCGATCATCCCGAGCCAGTCCTCCAGGGAAATCTGCGCAAAATTTCCCTGAAAATACCCCATGAGAAATGCGCTGGGATGAAAGGCCGCCTTGAGCCGTTCCACGTCCGAATGATACATTCCCTCAAAATAATCCTGCACCGTCCGGCGAATAAGGTCCAAATCAGGCATCTCAGAGTTCATGATTTTCCTCCCTGTTAAAAGTGGCTACTTGATACCTGAATATTGCAAAATCCAGGTGAATACCCCGCCCGCCAGGATCCGCTCTTAGGAGAGTCGTTTGACAATTTGTGCCAAAAGAGAAAAAGACGGGGCGCCCCCGTCTTTTTCGCCGGACCCTTTGGTTTCAAATCAGAACGTTCCTTCCGCCATACAGGGTCAGATTTCAGTCTGCCGATTCGTGGTGGATATTCTATTTCTGGCGGGGTCGCTCTTTGGATCCCCACTCAATGCTCGGCCTCCGCCAGCCCGTAACCGGGAAAAAGTCCTTTTTCTCGAAGTCGCATTTCAGAACCCTGTATTCGTGGGTTCCCTTTCTAATGCCCGGGCCGTACTGTATTTTTCCTAATCCTCCAGTATCAAAGTCCTTGATGTTCTCAAGGGCGCTGATGAGTTTTTCCCGTGTGAGATCCGGACCAATATCCTGAAGCGCCTGGGTCAGGAAGAGTAACGGGGTCCACATCAGCGGCATGAGACGCCAGCTGAGGGGCTGCTTGGCCGCCTCGGCGCCCAGCTTGTCTGTGAACATCTTTTCCATGTTAATCCAGCCCGGCCCCCTTTCGTGCCGCAGGCCCAGATTAAAAAAATGATAGTTTCCGTCGGCCAGCTTGCCCGCCATGAAGGCCCTTGGGTCCACCGTGACGTAGTCCCCGAAGAAAAGGGGTTTCCACCCGATCTTGTTTGCCTCCTGCAGAAGGGCCGCATAAACCGGCGCATATCCTGCATAAAAGCAATGGGTGACGCCCTTGGCCTTGAGCTTCATGGCCTGTGCGTTGAGGTTTTTTGATCCCCGCTTATAGGCCGCGGCCGCTACTTTGAATCCGTATTTTTTGGCGCCGATCTCTACCCCCTTGCGCGCGGATTTTCCCCATTCATCATCCTGGTAGCAAACACCGATCTTGGGATTCTTCACCTTCAGGTCATTAACAATGTAGTCCACCATCATTATCCCGTTGTCCTCGTCACTGCACGCATACCAGAACAGGTAGCGGTTGGGCGGATCGAACATGTTCTGGGTAGTGGCAGCCGTCGGGAATACCGGGATTTTTTCCCTTTTGATATCTCCCAGGATCGCCGTACACGGCGTGGAACCGTACACGGTAATGATAGCGAAGACCTTATGCTGATGGACCAGTTTGGTAAAGGCCGTCTTGGTGAGGACCGGATCGTACTTCATGTCTTCAATAACAAAATCCACCTTGCGGCCGTGGATGCCTCCAAGGTCATCATTGACCCATTTCTTCCAAACCGCAAGCGCGGCACTGCACTGCTTGCCCAGATAGGCGCCCGGCCCGGACATATCCTGAAACGAACCGAACAGGATCTTATCCTTGGTCACCCCCACTTCGGCGGACACCTGGGCCGAAACCATAAGACCTACAGCAATGATACACAAAACAACCAAACCAAAACGCAAAGTCTTTCTTTTCATGACACCCTCCTCTCCTTTAGATGTGTTCTGTTCTTGAGTAAACCCTAGCGTGGCATAAACAACACGGCCTAATATTATTAAAAACGAATAATTATAGACCTTTCCCCCCTTTTCAACTTACATTTTGGAATTCACCGCAAGTGGCATGATGAAACCAGTGAAAAGTTGCCATTTTATTTACCCTTCTGGATGCCGGATCAAGTCCGGCATGACGGTTTTGGAACTTTTCACGAGTTCATCACACCTAATAAGTAAAAGGCCAGGGTTTCCAGTATCTCTTGATCCGTATCCAGATCCCGAAGAGGCCATCCGGCTCGAACAGGAGGAACAGGATGATGACAAGGCCATACGCGACAACGGCGATCGCCCCGATTCGCGGGGAAAAGGCCGGATATGCGGATGCCAGGGGGCCGGAAACCGCGCTGATCACCTCCGGCAGCAGGACCATGAATATGGCTCCGATAATGGAGCCGAGCACTGTCCCCATTCCCCCTACGATAATCATGGCAATATAAAGGATCGATTGGTTGAATGTAAAATGGTCCGGACCGATAATACCCACCAGATAGGCGTACAACGCGCCGGCCAGACCGGCAACAAAGGAGCTTACGACAAAGGCGAGGATCTTGTACTTGGCCAAGTGAATGCCGATTATCTCCGCGGCAATATCCCGGTCCCTGACCGCCACAAGCGCCCGTCCCGTACGGCTCATGGCCAGATTCTTGGTAAACATGGCAACGGCCACTACAAACACAAGTATCACATAATAGAATGATTCGTAGGTATCCAGCTTATACCCCAAAAGGGCCGGGCTCGGCAGTGTGATGCCCCTGTCACTGAGCGTCAGGCTCTCCCAGTGATAGATAATGTGCTCCACGATGAACTGGAAGGCCAGGGTGGTGACCACCAGATAAAGGCCCTTGAGCCGCAAAGTAGGAATACCCACCACGGCGCCGCATGCCGCAGCCATCAGGGCGGCCAAGGGCAGTGCCGCCTCAAAGGGGAATCCTGCCTTTGAAGAGAGTATGGCGGCCGTGTACGCACCGATCCCCATAAAGGCCGCATGGCCCAGTGAAATGAGGCCTGTATAGCCCGTCAGGATGTTCAGCCCCAGGGCGCCGATCACCGACACGCCACAAACGCAGGCCACAAAAACAATGTATTTCCCTGCAAAAACGGGAAGGCCCAGGAGAAAAAGGCCAAAAATGATGAGGGATATCCTGGCGGCCAGGCTCGGGAATACCCCTAAATCCTGTTCATAAGTCCTTACGCAAAATCGGGTAACGGTCATGGTGTGTTGGTCCTTAGTGCCTGGTTCCTGGTTCTTTGTTTACAGTCTAGAGACCAGAGTCTAGAGTCTAGAGAAAAGGGCGTTATCAGTTATGAGTTATCGGTTATCAGTTATTCCTTATTCGACATTCGACATTCCTTGTTCAAAATTCTAAATCCCAAATTCTAAATCCTAAATCCCCTCCTAAACCCGTTCTATCTCCTTGGTCCCGAACAGCCCGTATGGCCGGATCATCATAACGATCAAAACAATAACATAGGCCGTGATTTCATTAATTCCGCTCCCCAAGTAGTCTTCCAGATAAAACCCGGCCAGGTTTTCGGTTACGCCTATTATCAACCCCCCGATGATGGCCCCATGGACGCTATCCAGCCCGCCCAATATCATAGCGGGAAGCGCCTTAAGGCCAACGTGACCCATAATTGGTTCCAGAAAAGTAAAACTGGCCAAGAATATCCCGGCGATGGTGGCCACAAGTGAGGCAATGGCCCAGGAAGCCGTGAACACGCCCTTGACGTTGATCCCCATCAGAAAAGCCGTCCTGGTGTCTTCCGCCGTGGCCCGCATGCTGATTCCCGCTCCTGAATATTTGAAAAACAAAAAGAAGATCACCAGCAGTATGGCCGTGGCCACAATAGTGTAAATCTCCGCCTGACTGATTGCCGCCCCGAAAATCATTAACGGCTCCTGGGGAAAGGGGCTGGGGAACTGGAGTTCTTCATATCCCCAGAAAAGCCCTGTGAGGCCCCTGAGAACATTGGCCAGTCCCAGTGTCACCATGATCACGGCCAGGACCGGTTCCCCAACCATGGGCCGTACCACCATCATCTCCAGCAGCGAGCCGATAAGAACCATCAAAACGAGGGCGCAAAAAAAGCCCAGGACGAAAGGAAGCTGGAGCGTGGTGATAAGCGTAAAGGCGATATAGGCCCCGAACATCATCAATTCGGGCTGGGCAAAATTGAAGATGTCGGTGGACTTGAATATGAGGACAAACCCTAAGGCGATACATGCATAAACGCTTCCCCATGCAAGTCCGGTAATTGTAAGCTGAAGAAAAATCTGAAAACCCATTATTTAGCCCTTCTTGCTCCCGTACATTTCTTCTATGATATCACCAAACTTCTTGTAAACCGTCTTTCTACGGAGTTTTAAGGTGGCAGTCAGTTCATCATCGTCATGATCCAGTTCCTTGTCGAGAAGCCTGAAGTTCTTGATGGTCTCCACTTGTGCGAAGTCTTTGTTGGCCTCGTGAACTTCCTGCTTTATCATCTCGTTAACCTGCTGATTCCGGGCCAGGCTCTTGAATGTGGTGTAGGCGATGCTGCGCTCCTGGGCCCACTTGGCAACGTTGTCGTACTCGATCTGGATCAGGGCGCTCAGAAATTTGCGTCCGTCCCCGATGACGATCGCCTCATTTATGTAAGGGCTGCATTTCAGGCGGTTCTCGATCTCCGAAGGGGCAATATTCTTGCCGCCGGACGTGATGATGATCTCCTTTTTTCGGTCCGTTATCTTGAGCCGCCCCTCTTCGTCCAGTTCCCCCACATCGCCGGTGTAAAGCCAGCCGTCCTGAACGGTTTTTGCCGTAGCCTCGGGGTCCTTCCAGTAGCCCACAAATACATGTTTGCATTTAAGGAGGATCTCGCCATCTTCGGCGATTTTCAGTTCCACACCTGGAATCGGCTTGCCGACCGTCCCCAGCTTGATATCTCCCGGGACGTTACAGGCTCCGATGCCCGTCTCTTCGGTCATACCCCACCCCTCCATGACCGGAACTCCCAGGGAGTGAAAGAACTTGAGCACTTCCGGAGCGATTGGCGCCGCCCCGCTTACGGCAACCCGGGCCCTCAAAAGACCCAGTTCCTTTTTAAGATGTCGAAAAAGCCCAACATGGCCCAGCCCGTACATCAGCTTCAGGGAGAAGGGAATGTGCCCGCCGGACAATCTGGCGTCCGCCATACGCTCTCCGATCGGGAAGCATATGTTGTACATCTTTCTCTTCAACCATGTGGCATCCTTCATTTTAATGATGATGCCGGCCATCAGTTTTTCCCAAATGCGTGGCACGGCCAAATAGAAAGTGGGGAGGATCTCCCGCATATCCATGGTCACGGTTTCGACACTTTCGGCAAAATTGACCGTGGCTCCGGAGTTGAGAGGAAAAAAGACGGACATCATGCGTTCGGCAACATGACACAAAGGAAGGTATGAGACGATCTCATCAGTATCATACTGGGGGAGCACCCGGCTCTGGGCCTTGAGGAACTGGACTACATTGTCGTGACTCAGCATGGCCCCTTTGGGAGGACCGGTGGTACCGGAGGTATAAACCATTATGGCCACATCCTCCGGTTTCAGCTTATCCATGGTGCGATAGTATTTCTCCGGATCGTTTTCCTCAACCTTGCGCCCCATATCCTCCACAGACCCAAAAGGCATAATCATAGGGTCCGTATAGTGACGCAGGCCTTTCATGTCCGTTACAACGATCTTTCTGAGCAGGGGCAGTTCTTTCTTTACCTCCAGCACCTTATCCACCTGCTCCTGGTTGTCGCACACCACAAATATGGAATCGGAATGGCCAATCACGTAACATGCCTCTTTGGCAGGGTTGGTGGGATATACCCCCACCGCCACCCCACCCGCACTCTGCACGGCCAGGTCGGCATAGAGCCACTCCGGCTCATTCTCGCCAAAAATACTTACATGATCGCCCCGCGAGAGTCCCAGTTCCATCAATCCGAGGCAGAAATGGCGCACATGCCGGCAGTATTCGTTCCATGATATTTCCTGCCACACTCCGAACTCTTTGTCCCGAAGCGCCACACGATCCCCGTATTTTTTGACTTTGCCCAGGAATATTCGGGGGATGGTGTCCTCTTTCACGGGTTCCCCTCTCTTCTCATAACGGTTTCGTAATCCTCCCCCAGATAGGCCTTCTGAACTTCAGAATCCTTCTGAACCTCCCGGGGAGACCCTTCAGCGATCTTCTTGCCGAAATCGAGCACGCATACACGCTCTGATATATCCATCACCACGTCCATGTCATGTTCGATCATGACAATGGTGGTTCCCAGTTCC
>JAFDKD010000668.1 GCA_019307165.1 Deltaproteobacteria bacterium
TTCTTCTTTAATAACGCCATTTCTTGCTCGTTCGCCGGTATTTCGGGAAACATCAAGTTATCAATGTAAATCTCCCCATTGGGCAACGTGTTTACCACCTTCACCGAATTCCGCGCTATTGACACCGTAAGGAGCCGGTATGTTTCAAGCCACATAACGATCTCCTTGGTCATGGCCTTAATCTTCAGCAGGGTCTTTTCATTGAACATATCCCCCTTTTTCGCGTTCACCACAATGACCACTCCGGAGCCTCCACTCCCAAAAACCTGAGAGAATCGCGCATGCAGCTTGAGGTAGGGATGGTCGTGGGGAAACATGTGCTGCAAGATCACGTTGGTCTTGATTTTAGTGATGCCAAAACCAACAGCTCCGGTGGCAACTAGGATCAAAAGGAGTACTGACAATTTATGACGAACCATGAAAGAAGAGAATCTATCCAGCTTCGTTTTATTATCAGACATTACAGCCTCTTTCACGGGAATGACGTGGGGGGGTATTTAACAACACCTCTAACCCCGCCTCAAGCGGACGGGGTATTAAAAATATCATAATCAAACCTTTTTCAGCACCTCTTCCACCGGCGTATACGCCATATCAAATGCACCCGCCACGTTCTCGTAGGTAATATCCCCCAATACAATATTGGCACCTTTCTTGATGGCCGGATTTTCCAGTATAGCACGCCGATAGCCTTTGTCGGCGATTTCTACGGCATAGGGAAGCGTGGCATTGGTGAGGGCGATGGTGGAAGTCATAGGCATGGCGCCAGGCATATTGGTTACACAGTAATGAACGATACCCTCTTCTTCATAAATCGGATCTTCATGGGTTGTGGGCCGGGATGTCTCCACTGATCCTCCCTGATCAATGGCCACATCAACAATAACCGCCCCTTTTTTCATCCGCTCAAGCATATCCCGGGTAATCAGCTTTGGGGTTTTGCCGCCGTGAACGAGGACCGCACATATCACCACATCGGCAGCTTTCAACAGGTCACGAATGTTTTGCACATTTGACATCATGGTGAAAACATTGAGGGGCATTACATCACTGAGATACCGCAATCGCTCCAAGTTGGTATCAAATATGTACACCCGCGCCCCCAGACCGGCAGCCACCTTGGCCGCATTAGTTCCCACGACGCCGCCACCTATTATTAGAACCGTTGCCGGCTCAACGCCGGGCACTCCCCCCAGCAAGACGCCCCGTCCACCATGTTCTCGTTCCAAATATTTTGCTGCCTGCTGCACTGCCATGCGGCCGGCTACTTCGCTCATAGGGGTTAAGAGGGGTAGCTGTCCGTCCTCCCCTTCAATCGTCTCGTAAGCGATAGCCACGCATTTTGATTGCATAACTGCCCGCGTTAATTCCTCGGAAGCGGCAAAATGAAAATAGGCAAAGAGAATTTGTCCTTCCCGTATAAGATCATATTCTTCAGGAAGGGGTTCCTTCACTTTCATAATCATATCCGCCCGTCCGTAAAGATCTTCCGCGGTCGAGACAATTTCAGCACCTGCCGACAGGTATTGCCGATTAGAAAAGCCACTGGCTAAGCCGGCATCAGTTTCAATCAGCACCTGATGGCCGTGCTGTGCGAGCACTTCGGTCCCCACCGGAAGCAAAGCCACCCGGTTTTCCTCAGCCTTTATTTCTTTCAATACGCCTACAATCATGACTCTCTCCCAAGAAAAAACTGATTTCAAGAATTTCCTAGTAGCCATCGTGGAAAATCATGCTAAAATATATGCAAAGGCGGTTCTTTTTGCAACCGGATGATTAGATTGTTTTCTCTCAAAAATACCTTTTTTTCAGTTTGCTGCCCGTTGCCAAGAAAACCCCTTGTTGTCGGTCAGGTAGATCCAGCCCTGCTTGCCCACGGCCACGAAACCATCTTCACCCCTCCGGGCGATATTCCCGATCCAACCATAGGTTATTTCCGGCTCAGCCTCGGCAACTTTAAAGGTCTCCCCCCGGTCTGAACTGACCAACAAAACGGCGTTGCCCCCAATGAGGACAGTGCCTTCACTATCCGAGGCGATCGTAAAAAAGTGGGTCTTCGGTACACCGTTTTCCGCCTCCTGCCAGGTTGTCCCCCCGTCAAAGGTTCTGGCAACATACCCATCGATGCCTGCTACCCACGCCGTGCGCGGGTCGACAGCAAACACTCCGAAGAGAAAATCTCCACTCACCAAAAGCCAGGTTTCCTCCGATATATAGTACTCGCCGGCCTGCTGCTGCCACATGCTGCCCCCATCATCTGTGTGGTAGATGTAACCAGCCTCACCCACCGCCCAGCCGTTTTCCTCATCACAGAATGAAACGCTCCTCAGAACGAGGTCCTTGTCTTTGAACTGAACTTGCCAGGTCTTACCGCCATCCCCGGTATTTAAAATGGTGCTCCTTTCGGTTACGATCCAACCCTTCTCGGGATTTACAAAACAGACTCCCATCAGAAAGTAGGGTACAGGGCATTTCTGCGTCAGCCAGCTTTTTCCTCCGTCCTCAGTATGGAGGATGGTACCTGCATCGCCCACAGCCCACCCGTTTTCTCGATCCACAAAACAGATAGAACTGAGGGTATAATAAGTCCCGCTTTGCTGGCGAACCCAGGTCATACCCCCATCGGTGCTGTGAATAACAGTCCCCCGGCGGCCGCAAGCCCAGCCATCACGCGCGGTGGGAAAACTGGCGGAGAAGAGGTCGTGAGGCAAATAGTTCTTCTGTTGAGCAGAAAGAATTCCCGGAACTAAACACGAGAAGACCACCATCATCACCAGAATTCCGCCAACTGGCAGTTTTAATAGGAACTTATGAATAGTACTCCGTATTTCCATCTTTTTGTCTTCTTGAGCGAGTGCTTAGTCTCTCTTCTTAGCCGGCAGGGAAAGCGATCTGCAAAAGTAATCGTGTGTTAGGC
>JAFDKD010000669.1 GCA_019307165.1 Deltaproteobacteria bacterium
AATGTATTGCTTTTTGTTGACAAAGGCATGACCTATTTGTATTAAGTATTACGACGATCATTGCCCTGTTAATTAAAAAAAACTAATAATAAATAATAATATAAATTATTTAGAGCTTTATAGTAAATATTTATCTATGCGGGAGGATTCAGTAATGAAAGTCAATAAGATCGATCACATCTGCATCGCCGTCAAAGACCTGGCCGAGGCCCAAAAGACTTGGGAGCCGCTGCTGGGAAAAGCGAAACCGGATGATCCCTACGTGGACGAACTCGAACAGATCCGGGTGGCCCGCTATATGCTCGGCGAAGTGGGATTCGAGTTGATGGAATCCACCACGCCGGACGGCCCGGTGGCCAAGTTCATCGAAAAAAACGGCGAAGGGGTCATGCTCATCAGCTTTAACGTGGACAACACCCGAGAGGCGGTTGACGAGTTGAAGGACGCCTACCCCTTTATTCCCGCACCCGACGGGGAAGTGGCCAGGCCGTTCAGGGACTGCGAGTTTGCATTCATCCATCCCAAGAAGCTCAACGGCGTACTGACGGAACTTATTGACTACAAATGGGATGAATTGGAGAAATAGGGCTGTCCGCAAGCAGCGGTCAGCAGTCAGCCTTGCTTACAATTTACGGCGGATGGTTTCGGGCTGACTCCGTCAGCCGTTCCTCGTTCTTCGTGCCTTGTTCCTGGTTTGAGGTCCAGGATTGTTTTTTTATCCGCCGATCTCTGATATCCGGCTTCTGATTATTTTTTCTTTCGCAAAGATCACAAAGATAAAATAGTTGACTAAAAAATGCCTATTAGGACTATATATTAATAACTCATAACTTATAACTCATAACTCCCAAACCCCGGAGGTCACCCATGGACGCAAGAGCCAAACTATACCCGACATTCGCCAATCCCCTGCTCATCAAACCCACCCGGCCCCTTCCCACGGAAGTGGCCATCATCGGCGCGGGCACCATCGGGCCGGACATCGGCTACTACCTGAAAAGCGCGCTGCCCAATATCAAGCTGTATCTGGTGGATGTCGCGGAGAAACCCCTTCAAAGCGCGGAAAAGCGCCTTTCAGGCTATGTTCAAAAGGCCCTGGACCGGAGGAAAATGAAGGAGGATCGCGCGAAAACGGTCCTTGAAAACATCGCCTACACCACCGATTACGGGCTGATCAAGTCCTGCGATCTGGTGATCGAGGCGGCCACGGAAAACATCCCGCTCAAACAGAAGATCTTCGAAACGATTGAAGGCTTTGTCAGCGAGACGGCCATCATCACCTCCAACACCAGTTCCATCCCCGCGGACCGCATCTTCAACAAGATGGCCCATCCCGAGCGGACCAGCATCACCCATTTCTTCGCCCCGGCCTGGCGCAGCCTCCCCGTTGAGGTCATCCGCTGGGAAGGCGGCGACCCCGACGTGGTGGACGATCTGTGCTGGTTCTTCGCGGCCACGGGCAAGACGCCCATTGTCACGGACAATGCCATCTGCTTCATGCTGGACCGCATCTTCGACAACTGGTGCAACGAGGCCGCCTATCTGCTGGCGGATGCCACGGCCGGGCAGGTGGACAAGGCGGCCGAGGCTTTCGTGTTCGCGGGCCCCTTCTTTGTCCTGAACATGGCCAACGGCAATCCCATCATCATCGAAACCAACACCCTTCAGATGGAGGAGGGCGATCACTACCGGCCCGCTTCCATCCTGGCCAGCGTGGACCGGTGGCAGACCCCCCGGCCCGGGAGCAAAGTCGAGATGTCGGACGAGGTCCGGAACACCATCCGGGACCGCCTCCTGGGCATCCTCTTTTCCCAGTCATTCGACATCATCGACCGGGGCATCGGCACCCGGGAGGACTTGAATTTCGGGTGCCGGATCGCCCTGGGGTTCCGCAAGGGGCCCCTGGACGTGATGCGCGGCCTGGGGGAGGAAGAGGTGGGGCGGATTATGAAACGGTTCGAGGCCGACCGGCCGGGATTTCCCCAGCCCAAAGAATCCTTCCGGTTCTACCAGGACTTCAACCGGTTCGTGCTGGTGGACGACCTGGACGGGGTCAAGGTCATCACCCTCAGAAGGCCCCAGGCCATGAACGCGCTGACCGACGAGGTCACGGACGAAATCCTTGCGGTGTTCAAGCAGTATGAAAGCGATCCCTCGGTCAAGGGATTCGTGATCACGGGCTACGGGACAGCCGCCTTTTCCGCGGGTGCGGATATCGGTAAATTCCCGGAGATGCTGGGCGATTTCGATGCCTCGGCCCAATATGGCAGAGACTGCGCCCGGGTCCAGCTTCATATGGATCAAATGGAAAAGCCGGTGGTGGCGGCCGTCAACGGCATCGCCTTCGGGGGCGGGTTCGAGGTGGCCCTCCGGTGCCACGGCATGGTGGCAACTAAAACAGCCCGCTTCCAGTTCCCCGAAATCACCCTGGGCATCCTGCCGGGCATCGGCGGGTGCGTGGTGCCCTACCGCAGGTGGCCCGAAGGCGCGGCCCTGTTTCACGAGATGATCTGCCTGGGCAGGCCCCTATCGGCCAAAGAGGCCCTGGACATGGGCATGGTCAGCGCCCTGGCCGACGATTTCGGGCAATTGATGGCCGCGGCCGTGGCCGAGGTCGACAACCTGGCCGGCAGCGTGACACGCATCCCCGAAGGAAAGGTGGATATCCCCGAGGTCCAACTGCCCGATCCGCCCATGGCCGGCAAGCAGGCCCTGAGCAAGGAAGCGGTTGCCATTGCCGCCAGGACGGTGACGGATGCGGCCGCGGCAGACAGCCTGGCGGACGCCCTGGAGATCGGCTACCGGGGTTTCGGGGAGATCGCGTGCACGGATGCGGCCAAGGAAGGGATTTCCGCGTTCCTGGAAAGACGGAAGCCCGAGTTCAAGAAGTAAGTTTATCTCGGCGGGGCCGCGGTCC
>JAFDKD010000670.1 GCA_019307165.1 Deltaproteobacteria bacterium
AGGGGACCGGAAAGACAGGCTGAGGTTAATGCTAAGGTTGAAAAGACAGGCTGAGGCTGAGGTTAAGGTTGAGCAACAGATTGACGCTTGTGTTTTCCTTTTCTCAACCTGGACCTTAACCTGAACCTGGCGAAGCCACTCTCAACCTTGCGAAGCCACGGTCCGCATTACCGGTATGGCATAGCCGGAAAACCCCGACCTGGCCCAGAGAACCAGGTTTTGCAGATGGAATAAAATGGCCCTTCTAGAGGTGGAAAATTTGAGCATCGGTTACAGGACCCAAAAAGGGTACCTGGATGCCGTTGACGGGATTTCCTTTACCCTGGAAGAAGGCAGGTCCCTGGGTTTCGTGGGCGAATCGGGATGCGGTAAAACGACCCTGGGCATGGCACTCATGGGATTATTGCCTCCCAACGGAACGATACGGCAAGGCCGCATCATGTTTGAAGGCCAAGACCTGGTGACCATGCCCGAAGAGGAGAAAAGGAAAATCCGCTGGCGAAAAATCGCCATGATTTTTCAGGCGGCCATGAACGCATTGAACCCGGTTCACCGGGTGGCGGACCAGATCATCGAAGCCATCCTCATCCATGATCCCGCCATCGACGAAGAAACGGCGCAAAAGCAGACTGAAGGCCTGTTTCAGATGGTGGGAATTCCCCTGGATCGCATGAGGGACTACCCCCATCAGTACAGCGGCGGCATGAAGCAAAGGGCCATCATCGCCATGGCGCTTGCCTGTCAGCCCAGGCTGATCATTGCGGATGAACCCACAACGGCGCTCGATGTCATTGTCCAGGACCAGATCCTTGAGGAAACCAAGGCCCTGCAAAAGGAATTCGGCATCGGCATTATTTTCATTTCGCACGACATCTCCATCGTGGCGGACATATGCCATGATATCGGGATCATGTATGCCGGCCACCTGGTGGAGTACGGCGCCAGAGAGGAGGTTTTTCAAGAGCCGGCGCATCCTTACACAAAAGCGCTTCTGGCCTCTTATCCCACATTGACGGGAGAGAAGGGCGCGCTTAAGCCCATTCCGGGGGAAACCCCGAACCTGGTGTGCCCCCCCCCCGGCTGCCGCTTTTACGATCGATGCCCCACGGCCGGAGAGGCATGCCGGACCGGCCGGCCGGAATGGCATGAGATATCGCCCAGGCATAAAAGCCTGTGCTGTGAAATAATGGGGACGCTGGTAAAAAAGTAAATTGCTATCCAAGGAAGAACGAACCGGATTCGAAAGAGGAAATGAACGTAATTGAAGAGGAAAACTTACAACTCCGGCCCCTAAGTAATTTACTTTTTTTACCAGCGTTCCTCTCTCCAAGGCGACAAAAAGTATCAAAATTATATTCAAAATTATGAAATCTAAAATGATAGTTATAATCGCATCAAATCAGCCCCTGGATGTCGATGAACACATCCGGCGGAGGATGTTGAACGCCGAAAAGGGGGCAGGGAGACGTGCGTCACGATATCCGGGGCGCGATCTCCTGTCGATGCAGACGCAGGTCAATAGAAACCTCCAAAAGCTCTTCCTTCAAATTGACGGGAGGTATATGTCCCTTTTTGACTTGATGAATTACGTGGTCAATGGAAGGCAGATACCCCGTTTGACCTCCGGGAACGTCTCTCATTATTATTCACTGGCCGGTATGGTGACCCTCAATGGTATCTATCTCTACCAATTCCTTCGGGATTCGGGGTATGATCCCGTCCTCGTGCAGAACTATGCCGTCACCGACCTGAACGAAATCCTGCGGGAAAAACCGCTCGCGGTCTGTATATCCTCCAATTTCCTGTTCATGGAAGATATCAGAGAGATTGGGCTTAAGGTCAAACGGCAATCCCCTGAAACAAGGGTGATCGCCGGGGGTATGTTGGTGAAGCGTCTTCTGGATCCTGGGGCTCATCTTTCGCCACGTGCATTATCCTATTGGTCCACCTTTTTTGGCAAGGTGGACGCCTTTATCATTGAAACGCAGGGGGAGCATTCCCTCATCGAACTGCTCCATTGTTTGAAAGACGGGGTCAGCATGAGCCGCATTTCCAATTTGGCCTACTTTAACGAGAAGGGAAACATCACATTTTCCCCCCGCCGGAAAGAAGATCTGGCCATTGATGAAACCCGTATCGCCTGGAATCGGATACCCGGAGAATATCTCCGCAAGACTCTGCCCGTAAACACCAGCAGAGGGTGTGCTTTTCGATGCCGTTTCTGCAACTACCACTGGTTCTTTCCAACGATTCAATACAAGTCCTTGGATGTCCTGCGTAAAGAGCTTCACCTGATAAATGACCTGGGTTTTGTGAAACATCTGAGGTTCAGCGATGATAATTTCACGTCCAATAACGCAAGACTGCGGACCGTGTTGGAAATGATGATTAAGAACCGTTTTGATTTCACTTGGTCCTCATATGCCCGCGCCAGCGCACTAACCCCGGAACTGGTCGGGCTAATGAAAGAATCAGGGTGTGAATTCATCGATATGGGTATTGAATCGGGAAGCCAGGAAATACTCAACAACATGGACAAGCGACTCGATCGTGATCAGGCCCTCGCTGCCATACGCATGCTGAAAGCGCACGATATTCAGACCCGAGGGACATTTATCTTTGGATACCCAGGAGAAACAGAAAACACCTTTCAAGAAACCATCGATTTTATCAATGAAAGTGGTTTGACATACTACCATCCCTATCTCTTCAGTTACAGTAAAAGGACTCTCGTTTACCAGGAAAGAGAAAAGTACGGGCTCGATGGCTATGGTTTTACATGGTGGCATGATACTATGAATTCCGTGGAAGCCTCATTTCTTATTACCCGCATTATGGAATTAGTACCCGACACTTATACCGATGGTCAGGCTCATATACTGGAAGTATTCAAGACCCTTCGCGGTGAGGGCTATT
>JAFDKD010000094.1 GCA_019307165.1 Deltaproteobacteria bacterium
TTGGCGATATATTCGGCGATGGCTTCCCCGGTAAATTTTCCCGATGTCCAGGCGGCCAAAACGCCGATGCCGCCCGTATCTTTGATGCAGAGATAGGTCGGGATGTCGCTCTCCTCGATGGCGCCGGAAACGATGAAAAAATCCAGGGCGTAGTTGGTGGTGATGAGGATCGGCGAAGTTTCGTCCGGGTTGCTGATTTCGTAAACCTTTTCTTCCACGGTCATGGGCCGCCTGGGGTCCGTGTAAATGTTGAACCTCTGGACCAGCAGCGGGAGGACGAACTCCTTGGACGTCCGGGAAATCACCACGATGCCCGCGTATTTGGTCATAAGGGCGGCTGCAGCCAGGATTTCCATGTAGGCGTCCCCGTACATGAAGCAGGGAAAGGCCATTGTGGGATAGCCGAGGGGCCTGAAACCTTTTTTGAGGGCGGAGCGTCTCACGAGGGTCTGATTCTCGATGCCTTCCATCAGGTTTTTCGATCCCGGATCCAGAACGCTTTCTTCGATGCCGGCCGCTTTCAGCTTTTCGGCGACCAGGGCCGTTTCTTCTATGTCCTTCCCCTTCACACCCGCCGGCACTCCCAGTTCCTTCAGCTTGGGGATGGCCTGATCGGCGTTTTCCGCCGTGACGGGGTACACCAGGGGCCGCCTGTCCGCGCAGAGGGCCGCGGTCGATAGCAGCACATCGGTGTCGTCTGAAATCAGCACAAGGGCGAGATCGGAGGTGTCACATGCCTTTTTGACCAGTGCTTCATACGTGCCTTTATCCCCTGACTCGAACTGTAGCGCCAGCAGATCGACCTTGAGAACTCTTCCGATCCTTTCGAAGCTTAGTGCCTTCACGGCGTCGATTTTTTTCTCGATATCGGCATCGCCCTCCTTGTCCGATATCAAGACGGCAATGCCCGGCTCGTGAAAAAACGCCTTTTCGTGCCGGAACATGACCTGTTCATCGCCGATAACCACTTTGTTTTCGCCCACACCGATGGTCACCAACTTCATGGGCGGGGCCATGGCGGCCTCCAACGTCGCCTTCACATCAGGGCCCAGGTGCGGACAGGCATCCAACTCGGCGCCTCCCGTGGCCAACTTCATGGCAAATGCAAAGCAAGTGGCAAGACCACACTCTTTGCAGTTGGTCTTGGGCAGCATTTTCATTATTTCCGCTCCCTTGAGAGCCATCGCGAACCTCCTTTTGTTCCATTTGTAAAACCTGGTTCTCTGGGCCAGGTAACAGTTTTTTTGGCTATGCCGTCCCGGAAATGCGAACCGTGGCTTCGCCAGGTTGAGAGTGGCTTCGCCAGGTTCAGGTTAAGGTCCAAGTTGAGAAAAGGAAAACACAAGCGTCAATCTATTGCTCAACCTTAACCTCAGCCTCGGCCTGTCTTTTCAACCTTAGCCTTAACCTCAGCCTATCTTTCCGGGCCCCCTATGGGGCGGCCTAAAAGCCGGGCGTGCCGCGGCGTAGCCCCGCTATCAGCGGGACGAAGCCGGGTCCTATGAGCCCGGATCTTTACTCATCAGTTCCTTGATCAACCTGAGCGATTCGGGGTGGCGCAATACGAGCAGGTTGGCCCCGGCCAGGAGAAAGGTAAGGGCGTTCATTGCCTCCCAGAGAACGCCCTGCGCCTTGCTTTCCTTGGCTTCCTTTGTCCTCCAGCATTCAACGCCCGCGTCCGCAAAAATGGGCATCTGCATCATGTTGTCCTTGTCCACAAGGCCGAACAGCTTGATGCTTTCTATGATGGAAAACGTATATTCGAGCCCGTATCCAAGGGCCGAAGCGGTCGGGTCCACAATGATCTTGTCGGCTGGGAAAAACTTGCACAGGACGATATTGAGTTCTTTAGTCAGGTTGGCGTCCATGGAGGCCTGGGCGACGATGGCCTGCCCATGCTCCATGGCGGCATTGGCGATCTCCTCGTAGTTGCCTTTTAGAACCGGCCCGAGAACGATGTTTTTGCCGCTGCAGGCCTTGGCCGTTTCAGTCAGCACGGACGAGTCCTTCTTCTCGTTGCCCGTTCCCCAGACAATCAGGGGCACGTCCACGGCATCCAGTACCTTGGTCGCCGTTTCCGCGGCCGAGGCAGCCGTTGCGTCCATTCCCATGGGATCGGTGCTCTGAAGACGGAGAAAAAGGGTCTGGGCGCCGTATTCCTCAACGCACTTTACAGCCCAGGCCGCGGGGTCTGACAAGACATCCCCATAGGGTTCGGTCACCCATTGCACCCAGTTTTCAGGGCGCATGTCGAGGATTTCCAGGGCCACCGCCGGTTGATTCGGGAGAGAACCTTCGAATAAATGACAAGGAAAGGCGTCTTCTCCGCCGATCTTGACCGCTCCTTCCCCCAGGCCCAGGATAGTCTCTCTGATTTTTACGGAGTGTGACTCCAAAGGTGCCGTATATTTCATGCGCTATACCTCCAGCCAGGAATTGGAGAACAATGTTTTGCCCATCAGGACCTGGGTTGTCTTGACATATTCCTGCTCTTTTTGCGACAGGGAGGAGATGTCCATGTCCTCTTCATCCATGGCCCGATAAATGAGATCGACCATGTCCTGCATCTCCCTCCGGTCCAGGGCAATGAGTTCCTTGTCGAAGCCGCTCACAATGGCGCCGTCCTGACCGTATCTTCCGATCATCACCAGAAAGGTCCGGTTCAACAGGTCTCTCAATTCCTTGGGCGCGCCATAGGAAAGATTGGACAGGCCGCATACCGTTTTGGCGCCGGGCGCCAGATCCGGGACCATTTGAATGAACTCCATGTAGGACAGTACTTGCCGTTGGTCGATCCCGACAGGCATGAGGACCGGATCGATCCAGATGTCCTCGTTGGGAATGCCCAGTTCGGCGGCAAATTCCATGGACTCCATGATGCTGGCGGCCCTTTCGTCGGCATCCGACGGAAGTCCGGTGTCGTTGATCACGCTCAGCACCAGTCCGGCTGAATATTTTGCCGCCAGGGGCATCATGGTTTCCCGGCTTTCGGCAGTCCCGGACGCAGAGTTGATCAGCGCCTTTTTCTTGCAAATCTTGAGGCCCGCTTCCATGGCCTCGGTGTTGGTCGTATCCAGGCACAGGGGCACGTCGGTGATTTCCTGCACCGCATCAACGAGCCATTGCATGGTTTCCACAGGCGATTTCTTTACCGGGCCCACGTTCAGGTCCAGGTAATCCATGCCGTTTTCCGCTTCTCCCTGCACGCAGTCCCGAATGGGGCCGGCTTCGCGTTCCTTGATGGCCTTTGAGATTTTGCCTGACATGACATTCAGGTCTTCACCGATGAGAATCATAGTCTGCCCTTTCGTGTAAATAGTGTGGAAATATCTTTATTAATCGACCAGTTGTCCGGATACGCCTTTGCTTCATCCTCAAAAGAGCGCCCGGTAATTTCCGAGTCATACGTTGATTTCATAGTTTACCCTTAAAGTAAAAACAATCGTCCAAAGGATGATTTTTTTTACATAAGGGACTATTTTCTTGTCCCCTATTCAAATCCTGGTCCTAAGGGCCGGATCAGTGCTATTCGGCTGGGCCTTCCCGGAAATGCAAATCTTGTTTTTCGTTAGGAATGGAGGGTGGTTCAGGACTGGACGTCCACGATACCGATGCGGATCGCGAATTGAATGAGTTGCGAGATATTTTCCATTTTCAATTTGTCCATTATTTTGGCGCGGTGGGTCTTGACCGTGCTGGGGCTGATGCACAGGATGTCCGAGATTTTCCGGGTTGAGAGGCCTTCCGCGAGCATCTGGAAGACTTCTCTTTCCCGATTGGAGAGGCTTCCGTACAGTTCTTCGGTGACCGATTTTTTTTTCAGAGAGACGTAATCGTCGATGACCCGACGGGAAATGGAAGGACTCAGGTAGGTCCCGCCGGTCAAAGCGGCGCGGATGGCCTTGATGATGTCCCTGCCCGTGGCGTCCTTGAGGAGATATCCGGAGGCGCCAAGGCTGAACAGTTCGCTGATATATCGGTCGTGCGCGTGCATGGAAAGAATGATGACCTTGGTGTCCGAACGCGACTTTATGATCTGCCGGGTGGCCTCGATGCCGTTCAGGAGGGGCATGGCAATATCCATGACCACGACGTGAGGTTTCAATTCCTCCGCCTTCTTTACCGCTTCCCGACCGTTCTCAGCCTCTCCGACGATTTTGATGTCGGGTTCCCCCTCCAGCAGTTTCGCGAGGCCCTGCCTGACAATGGTATGGTCGTCGGCGAGCAGAACGGTGATGACGTCAGTCGTCATGGGCTTCCTCCCGTATGGGGACCTCGATTCGGATCCGAGTCCCTTTGCCCGGGGCGGTCCGGATGGAAAAACTCCCTCCCAGCATGGCTGCGCGCTCACGCATGGACAGCAGGCCCAGGGCATTGCCCGGATGATCCAATTCACCGTATACGAAACCGATGCCGTCGTCTTCGGCCAGAAAAATGATTTTTGGGTACCCTCTCACGATCCAAAGCTTGAATTGTTTGGCTTTT
Source organism: Deltaproteobacteria bacterium (assembly GCA_019307165.1). Taxonomy (GTDB): domain Bacteria; phylum Desulfobacterota; class DSM-4660; order Desulfatiglandales; family Desulfatiglandaceae; genus JAFDKD01. Next base: position 4,486 of record JAFDKD010000094.1, read on the forward strand.
GCGTGTTTCAGGACGTTGGTGGTCGCTTCCTGTGAAAGCCGGTAGAGAACGGTCTCCGTATCGGGGTCCACCCGACTGTCGAAACCCACCATTTTGAAATCCACCGCCAATCCGCTGTGTTTCGATATGGTCGTCAGATAGGCATCCAGGGCCGGTTCCAATCCGAGGTCGGTCAACAGTGCGGGGTGAAGGCGATAGGATAGCCGACGCATTTCCTGATGCGTCTGGTTGATCTGTTTCTTGACATCGGCAATCATGCCTTTAACAGGAGCCGTCTCGCCGGAGAGTTCTTTTTCAATGGTCTCCAGGGCGAAATTGATCCCGGTGAGGGCCTGTCCGGCTTCGTCGTGAAGTTCCCGGGCAATGCGTTTTCGCTCCTCTTCCTGGGAATGAAACAGGCGCGCGGTCAGGATCTTGAGTTCCTCCCGGTGCTTGCGGATGGTCTCCTGCAGGATGGCGTTTTCAATGGCGCCTCCCAGAAAGCTGGCAAGTGATCCCAGCGTGTGAAAATCTTCACCCGTGGTCAGGTCCTTGCCATGGGGGACCTCGAAGGCCAGAAACCCGTAAGCCCTGCCTTTTGCCGTGATCAGGAAACAGGTCAGATCCCGTGAGGGGCGGGAATCCCTCAAGGCCAGGGTGGCCCTGAAGGGCGGAAAAATGGGCTCGGGTTCCAGGGACAGGTCCTCTTTCAACAGGGCGCTCATGAGCGAACCGTCGCGGAATTCTACGCGGCAGCGGCCGGCGTCGTTGTGTTGTGCCAGGCCCTCTTGTACCCTGAGGGAAAATGTCAGTTTTTCCTGATCGATCAGGAAAATGCCGCCGGAGTCCAGGCTCAGGACCTCCAGGACCTTTTTCAGGGCTGTCATGAGAATCTCGTCCAGGTCCTGGGTCCTGTTCATGGCGAACGCGACCGAGTTCAACAGCCATAGCTCCCAGTGCCGCTTGCGGAAGCTTCGAATGGCATCCATGCGGGCCGTGATGTCTTTGGCGATGCTTTCGTACCCGGTGATCTCGCCGAGTCTGTCCCTGGCAGCGTTTCCGCTGAGGAGGCAGTGGAGCCGCGTTCCGTCTTTTTTTCTGAAACCCGCCTCAAAATCTTTAACGAATCCATCCTTATTGATCTGTTTCTGAAACACACGCCAGTGTCTCGGGTTGTCATAGATAAGTTCCACGGTCGATAACGCCAGCAGCTCCTCTTTGTCGTCGTATCCAAGCAGATCGATCCCGGCCGGGTTCACGTCCACGATCCGGCCGTCCTTGGAGATGATCAGAATCATGTCTTTGGAGCCTTCGAAAATTCGGCGATACCGGGTTTCGGAATTGCGGAGATCGTCCTCGAGACGCTTCCGGTAGGAGATGTCGATGAACACCCCAACGCCGCCGGTAACTTTGCCGTCCAGGTCCCTGAGCACGGAAAAGCTGCAAATGATGGGGATCTTCCCGCCGTCCCGGCGGTCGACCTCCAATTCACGGGTATAGGTGTCCTGTTCCGCGGGCGGGGCTTTTGTTAGAGGACAGTCGGTTTCGCAGGCGGGGCTGTTGAAGACCTCCCTGCACGCCATGCCCATGACCTGGGCTGCGGTCAGTCCGGTGATCTTCTCGGCGCCCATGTTGGAGAAATTTATTTTTCCCAGATGATCGACGACAAAGAGCCCGTTAGGCAGGTTTTGGAGAATCTGTAAAAGATCTTCCCCGTTTTGGAGGCCCTTGGCCCGTTCATTTAAGAAGCGATGCGCCATATTTCAAAGACACATTGTCCAATAAACAAAGCCCCCGAACTCGCGGGGGCTTTGTTCTATCGGCCCAGTTCGTTGACCAGTTCCATGAACCAGTCCACCTTTTCCGGAGGCGCCACGCCGGGCACTTCGCACCCGGACGCGAGAACATAGCCGCTATCCCTTGGCGCTACGGCCAGGCAGTTCTTAATGGCATCCGCCATTTCTTCCCGGGTCCCGGAAAAGAAGAGGTTGGTATTGACATTGCCGATGAGGACGGCTTTTCCCCTGGCCGCTTCTACCGCCTTGGTCAGATCGGTGGGAGCGTCCACGCTGATGTTGGTTACCCCCGTATTGACCATGTCCTCCAGGATGGGGTCCGCATAACCGCAGACGTGCAGCCCGATCCCCACTTTTTTCTCGTTGAAGTGGTCCACCATCTGCTTGTGGTAGGGGAAGACGAACTCCCGGTACATTTTGGGGGATATGAGGCTGCAGGAAGCGGGGGCCTCCGAGTAATTGGGGCCCGCCTTGATAGCGACCAGCGCTTCCCCCGATGCGATGGCGACCTGTGTGGTAAACGCCATGAGTTCGTGGACATAGTCCGGGTCCTTCATGGCGTCGCGGATCAACTCGCTGGCATCCCGAAGGCCAATGCCGATGGTCCAGGGACCTGGGATGATCGGCGAGACAGCGGCTTCCGGCATGATCTTACGCGCCTCAATGATTGACTCCAAATACTCGGGCATGCGGGCGTCCTTGGTGGGGTCCGGGACCTGGAGGCTGCTCAATTTTCCCTTGTCCTTCAGGGCCAAGGTTTCAGAGATGCACAGGCTGTCTTCGGGAAATTTCAATTTATTTCCCAGGGCCTCCATCTCTGCCAGAAGATCCCGCTGCATCAGGAGAATGTCCGGCTTGTAACGCTCGTAAGCGGCCGCCTGGGCCTTGACGAAGGTGTTGGTATCCAGCAGGAACTCCCGGATGGAGGCCCCGATCAACTGGGCGCTGAACTGGCCCATAATCGGATAGGCGGGGACCCTGTCCAACTCAATCTCCTGATCCGTGAAGGTCTTCTTGAATGCGGCGGACACCCTTTTTTTCCCAGTCAACGTGTTCATCTACAGCTCTCCTTCTTCCTCCCAGACCTTCATTTGCTCCTGATAGCTCGGCGGAAATGCAGCCTGGAAATTAAAGAAACTGGTAATGGGATACCGAATACCTGCTTTATGCGTTTTTACCAGTCCGTCCATCACCGTGTCAACCTTGGAAGCGGGAATCATGAACGTCATTTCATGGTCCTGGGTCATTCCGAAGATCCGGTCGCCGTTGCCCGGGACCAGATATCGGCATGCGTCGGTCTTCATGACGGTAATGATGGCGGCGCATCCCAGCCGGCCCATGGCTGAAGAGTGTATGGCGCCGCCTTCGTTGTACAGCGCACCTTGGATAAGCCTCATCACCTGCGCCGGGTTGCCGTACATGATCAGGACGTCCGGTTCAAAGGCCGCGCGTGAGAGCGGGGCCGCCAGAATATGACTGTACCGGCCGAAATCGAACCGGTCGATCAGGTCTTCTTCCTTTTTGCCCACCTCTTTGGAGGCCGTAAACATGCCTCCGGCCAGGTTCCCCTCGTTGAAGTAATCGATGTTTTTGAAAAACCCGAAGGGCGCCGCCCCAAGGGAACATTGCATGTCCTCTTTTCCCATGGCCACGGTCCAACCCAGTTTTCTTGCCATCCCGATCCCCTGGCAGATGGCGATCTTTTTTTTCATCTGCTGGAACGGCCGGCGCGCCTTCTCGGGGATTTCATCTTCGGACGTGAGCATTTTAACGGCCACCGGAAAGGTGAGCGGCCGAACGTATGTGTTGAGCATGGTTTCCACTTCTCTTAAATCCGTCATGTTGTTGCTCCATTTTTTAGGTGTGTTTTCCGTTTAATCCCTTGTAGAAATCCACGTCCTGTGGGCGTGGTCATGTTTATTGGCTATGCCAATGCGGGAATAAGGTTTCCCCGCCCAACAACGGCGGGATCTTCGACACGTGTCAGTACGAATAATAGACTTCGACGCCGCTGTGTGTTGCTGGAATTGCCCCCACTTGATTTTCCAGCGTTTGCTTAAAACAAATCCTTTCCTGACACCTGACACCCGACAC
>JAFDKD010000671.1 GCA_019307165.1 Deltaproteobacteria bacterium
CTGTCTGCTATGCACCCAGGCCAGGGGCCCGTTTCTGGGCCTGGCCGTCGGAGGGTTTTTCTATTTTGCCATAATGGGCATTACGCGAGGAAAAAGATGGATAACCTACTCGGTGATCTGTGCGGGGATCAGCGCGCTTCTCTTTCTGTCTCTACTGAACACCTCGAACTGGAAGTTCTTTAAGGACTTACGAAACACCCCCTATGTGGGCCGCTTTGGGAAACTGTTGGGAACGGAGCCCACAGCCAAGGTCAGGCTGCTCATATGGGGCGGCGTCATGGATGCGATAGGAGGCCCCATTCCCATAGAACTGCATGGAGAAAGAGACGGTCCCGACCGCTATCATTTCATCAGACCCCTCGTGGGGTATGGACCTGAAACCATGCAAACCGTTTTTCATCGTGTCCATCCCCCGGGCCTGGCGCGATACTCCAGTCCAAATGCGGTCCCCGACCGGTCTCACAACGAAAGCCTTGATGTCCTCGTTACTACCGGGGCGTTGGGGCTTGTCCTTTATCTCGCGCTGGTGACAAGCATCGTTTACTATGGTCTTGTGCTGTTAAACCTGGTTCGCAGCCGCAAGGAAAAAATGGCTTTCCTCGGATTATGGATCGGTTGCGGGGCTGCCGGCGGCATCGGCGTCTGGTTTGTGGGCGGACGTGCTTTCACGGCGTTGGGCTTGCCTTTCGGACTACTCTTGGGCCTGGGGTCTTATACCCTGCTCCGCGCCCTGAAATCGACGTCTGAAGCTCCCAAGCCGAAGGATGCGGAAGCAGACAATTCACGCTGGCTGATTGCCCTGCTCTCGGCTCTGCTGGCCCATTTTGTGGAAGCGCATATCGGAATCGCCACTGCGACCACAAACACCTATTTCTGGCTCTTTGCCGCGCTGATTGTGGCGATCGGCGCCCGGATGCACACGGCCTCGTGGCAATGGTGCGATACGGGAACCAGGGCTTCCCCTCATCGAAAGGAAAGACGAGAGAAGGTACTGCCCGCCGAGAGAGGATGTATCGTGGGCGAATCCATACTGCGGTCGCCCTTGGTTGCCAACTGTGGCTTCATTGCGCTTTTGGTCCTATCGACCCTGATATTCGCATTGCTACATTACCATGGGGATAACAGTACAAAGGCCTTCTTGTGGAAACCATGGATACAGCCCTGCGGAAAAATGTCTGCGGCACTCCTCACCCTGCTCATCGCCTCCTGGGCGGTGTTTACTGTCGTCGGTCTTTTCGAGACAGTGAGCGAAAGATTCCAAAGCGATGGGAGAATTTCAGGTAGATTGAGAGCGGCGGGCATCATCACCCTCGTATCATGGGGCGGAGCATATTTATTCACCCGGTTCCATACAGCGGAGATTGCTTCCCGCTTGAGTTCGGATCTCAGCGATGCGGCCGATGTCCTGATCCCTTATGTCTTGTTGCTCTCAGTTTCTTTGATGGGTTTCGCCTTGCATCGGGTTTTCATATCTACCGCAAGCGCTGAAGAACAATCGATGCGGACCAGAAGAGGCAACATGGGGTACGGAATTCCAGCCGCCATCCTGGCCGTCGGAATGGCGTGGTCGGTCTGGACACTCAATATCGCTCCACTTCGTTCGGACATGATCTTCAGGTTGGGTGCCAACTTTGAAAAATTTGGGCGCCTGGACCGAAGCATCGAGGCATACGAAAAAGCGGCATACGCATCTAAAAGAACCGAATCCTATTACACATCACTTGGGCGTGCATACCTGCAAAAGGCCTTTAAGAGCGCCAAACCGGAAAGGAATTCATGGCTGATGAAAAGCGAGAGCGCTCTTCTCCACGCAAGGGAAATGGGTCCGCTGGATCCGATCCACCGCATTAATCTGGGCCGTTTGTATTACAGGTGGGGACAAAACAGCAAAGACGCGCTGAAGATGGAACGATACCGAAAGGCTGAAGCGCATTTTGAGGCCGCACACAGACTGAGCCCCAACAGGGAGGCAATCCTTAACGAGTGGGGACAATACTGCCTTTTAATGGGCGATTCAGGGAAGGCCGAGGCACTTTATCGGCAGTCTATGGGTCTGGATGGGCAATATCAGGAGACCCACCTGCGCTTGGGAGAACTGTATGTGGAACAAAAGAAGTGGGATGAAGCCGGGGACGCATATGGCAAGGCCATTGAGATCGAACCCGACAGCATAACTGCCTTGAAAGGATCAGGGTACGTTGCGTATCAAAAGGGGGACGTGGAGCGCGCACTTCAGTGTTTTGAAAAAGCCGGAGAAATAGATCCGGAGGACTATGAGAGCCGTAAGAATTTAGCTCTTCTCTATCTCCAAACGGGAGACCGGGTCCGGGCCGTCACTCAGGCGGAAAAGGCGTTCATGCTGGCACCCAAGCAGGAAAGGCAGGCTGCATTAGATCTTCTGAATTCGGTCCGGTTGAGATGACTTCGCAACAATCGTCAGCAGTTTGCTTCCGGCCCGACCGCTGTGAATTAGTTTCCAGATCACGCCTACGTCACATCTCTTTTTCTACGCAGAAAGATGACACTGAGCAGGCCGACGAGCATGATCAGCATCGCGATTCCCCACCCCCTTATGGTGGGAATCGGTGCTTTTTCCTCTTCCTTTACGTAAAGGATAATAGAATCACGATTGTTTGTCGGATCGTCATCCTGCTCAAAAGATGACACCTCAACAGTGTTGGTCATCCAGCCCGATGACATGGGCACGGTCGTCAGCGTCAACTGCATGGTATCATTAATCGCACCCCCACTGGGCGACGTGCAGATTATGTTCTGCTGGGTGGGGCTCACCGCCATCCCGGACATGGGGTCACAATTGAGCTGGGGGTCTACCGTAACCGTAAACGCCCCTGCAAACTGGATCGTATCGGTGAGCATCAGCCCGGTTGCAGGCGCCGTTGTCTCTAC
>JAFDKD010000672.1 GCA_019307165.1 Deltaproteobacteria bacterium
TAGGATTCTCCTTGTCTCAAATAAATACTTTGGTTGGATAAAAAAATAACAACCGGGCAAACAAAACTTGAATCTCAACGAGGATAAATTCATGAAAACACGAATACATAAAACAGGTTTCTTGTGGGCACTAGTCGCCACAGTCTCCCTTAGCATGGCAGGCGCACCTGATCTCGCTTTTGCCAAGAAAGAAAAGAAGAAAAATAATATGGGTAACAATACAGTCACTCTCATCGAGATGGGTGACTTGCACGGGACCCTGGTGCCGCATGCTGCGGTACTCAGGAATAGCGACGGAGATGAATATAACGCCACGCAAGCAGGCGGCCTGGCCAAGCTGAAGAAAGTCGTCGATGGCATCCGTGCCGAGAACCCCGAAAACCTGCTGCTGTCCTGCGGTGACCTGACGCACGGCAGCGCCGAAACCCTGTTCACGGTTGGCGACGTCATGATGAAGGCAATCAATGCCTTCGACATCGATGTATTCACGCCGGGCAACTGGGACTTCGGTTATGGTCCCGCCGTGTTCCGCAACCGCTTCACGAGTTTCGGACCGAAGCCGGGCGTACCACCAAACATCCAGGTCATGGCAGGCTATATCGACTGCAACGGCATTGACGACACCTGCACGGAGGAGAAAGGCATCATCAAGGCCGAGTTCCCCGCCGTGGCCATCAACCTCTACAACGCACCACCCATACCGGCAGGACTGCAGAATGAACGTGTGCTGGATGCCTACCGGATTTTCGACCGCGGCGGGGTAAAGATCGCCGTGATCGGCATCACTGCATCCATCGTCCCGCAGCAGGCCGATGTGTTCAATATCGGGTTGCGCTTCACGCAGGGCGTCGAGGAACTGCCCGAGATCCTAGCGCAGGTCAAGGCGGAAGGTGCGGACCTCATCGTGGTGCAGTCAGAGCTTGGCATGTCGCAGAACATCGAGATTGCGCGCAACTTCAAGGACATCGACGTCATGTATTCGGCCCACACCCACGAAATCACAGTGGGTGCACTGCTGGCCGATGAGGATGGCGTGACCGCGACCACCCCCGGGGGGCCGCTCAGCGGCGCCGAGAAGAGTCGCCTGGCACAGGGCGCAGCAATTGTCGTGGAGACCAACCGCGACATGTATGTCGGACAGCTTGACGTGCAGGTCGCCGGCGGCAAGGTCATCGACTTCACGTGGCAGGCCCACCAGGTAGATGACGACGTGATACCGGACGCTGAAATGCTGGCCCTGGTCAAGGAGCTGGAAGAGGACTTCGTGCTCGGTGACGACGGTATAGTCACGCCACATGTCTTCTTGCCGGGTGCATTCTGCAACCCCGGCTGCGGGGCATCCGGGGAACGCGGCCATTACCTGGTCGATGACCTCGACACCCCGGTCGGTCAGACCGACACCCTGCTGCTGAGGCATCACGTGCTGGAGGACACCCTCAACAACTGGCTGGCGGACGCCATTCGCATCGAAACCAATGAGGTGGTCGCCAACAGCGGCGTCGATCCGTGGGCCGGCGTGGACATCTCCATGAGCAACGGCTTCCGCTTCGGCAATGCCGTACTACCGAACAGCGACATCACGCTGCGCGACCTCTATACCTGGTTCCCGGTCGGACCAGCGGTGAACGTGGGTGAGTTCGCCGGGCAGACCCTCAAGGCCAGCCTGGAGGAGATCCTGGCCGCCGTGTTCAACCGTAACCCCTTCCTACAGCGTGGCGGCTGGTACCTGGGACTTGGCAACATGACCCAGGAGATCGACCTGGACCACCGGCCTTTCAGCAGTTCCAGCGGCAGGATCGTCGGAACAAAGGTCGGCACTGCACCGCTTGATACCAGCAAGCGCTATGTGTTCGCCTCCTGCTACGCGCACGGCGATGCTATCGACCGGGTTTGCCGCACCGGCGGGGGTTCCGAGCACCGCTTTTTCGAACTGTTTGATGCGATGGACTACAACAGCGCTATCTCCATCGTCAACCCGGTCAACCCCCCGTCCTCGTTCCCTCCAGGCAGCCCGGTGAAACGGGTTGCTCCTTACAAGTTCGTGCACCCGGTGCACCTGCTGCGGCGCCACCTCGATCGGATCGGGACGGTAGAGGGCTCGGTCTATGGCGTCCAGCGTGTCACGACGGTGGATTCGAGAAAACAGAACACCTCAGGTGGATATGATGAGGTTCCGGCACCCGTACCCGATCCCGATCCCACCTTCGTGCAACCACCGCAGGGCGCAGGCCCGCTGTTCTTCTCCGGCAACATTGGTGATTAACAAGGAAAATATCTGATATTTTCAATCCTTTCACACGCCCCTGTGGCAGATATACAGTCCATCGTATATCTGCCACAGGGGTCTTTTTTTCTGTTATTTTCACAAACCTGAAACGGTGCACTCTTACAGAAAAAAGTGCCCTGACACCCCTTTATTACCCCCCGGCTGATATATAATTTCCCGTCTGAAAAAACCAGATTGACCTTTTTACAGGTTGCACTGTCTGGTATTTGTATCCCTTGAAAATGGAGAATCAGGATAATGAGATTATTACCGGCCCTTCTGCTGTTACTGCTGCCTTTTGGCCTTCCGGCACAAACCCCCGAGGAACAGGGGCTCGCGATTGCACAGGAAGCCGACAAGCGTGACTCCGGCTTCGGCGATTACACCTCCGATGTAAAAATGATCCTGAAGAACAAGCACGGCCAGGAAAGCACACGTGAGATCCGTTCCAGGACCCTTGAAGTGGACGGTGATGGCGACAAGAGCATGACCATATTTGACAAGCCGCGCGATGTAAAGGGAACGGCACTGCTGAGTTTTACACACAAGGAGGGACCGGATGACCAGTGGCTCTACCTGCCGGCACTAAAACGCGTCAAACGCATTGCGTCAGACAACAAGTCGGGGCCGTTCATGGGCAG
>JAFDKD010000673.1 GCA_019307165.1 Deltaproteobacteria bacterium
TGCGGCGGCATTGAGCGGAAAATGGGCTGGGACGGCGCGCCCACGGCGACCCTCCACTTCGGCGAACAGGGGGCGTGCCGGGGTTGGCTGTTGGGGGAGGAAGGCCGGGGTTTGGCCCAGATGTTTCAGATGATGAATGAAATGCGGCTGGGTACGGCGGCCCAGGGCGTGGGCCAGGCGGCCGCGGCCTACCGGATGGCCTTGTCCTATGCAAAAACCAGGTCCCAGGGACTGTCATACCGGCGAAAGAAAGGGGATCCCCTCATTCAGGTCCCCATCATCGATCACCCGGACATCCGGCGGAACCTGCTCTTTATGAAGGCGGTGGTGGAAGGGTGCCGCCTGCTTGTTTTTCAGACCGCCCTTTACATCGATCTGGCAAAGGGGCTCGATGATGACGCAGAGCGGGAATACTATGATGACCTGGTGGAAATTCTGACACCCGTATGCAAGGCCTATGCAACGGATATGGGTTTCCGGGTGGCGGAGACGGCCGTCCAGACACTGGGTGGATATGGATACGTCAGGGATTATCCCGTGGAGCAATACCTGCGCGACATCAAGGTGGCCTGCATCTACGAGGGCGCCAACGGGATTCACGCCATCGATCTGCAGCGGCGAAAACTGAACATCAAGGACGGCCGCCTGTTTCGCAACCTTCTTCAAGAATTGGATGGGTTCATCCGGGAAAACCGCTCCCACCCCGTTTTGGGTTCATCCGTCGCCGCACTGGAGCAAGCGAGAAAAAAGATGGTCGCAGCGGCAGACAGCTTCCCCTCGAAGGGCGATGAGGATCCGGGCCTGCCCCTCACCGTTGCCAAGCCGTTTCTTGACCTTACCGGCCATGTCTTGTGCACCTGGATGCTTCTGAAGTCGGCGGCGGCGGCGGACGCCATGCTCAAGACCTCCGGCACGGCCGAGGCGGACCGCGCCTTTTTTCAGGGAAAGATATCGACGGCACGGTATGCCGTTGCAAACCTCCTGCCCCAGGTGGACGCCCTGGCCGCAACCATCGCCGCGTGGGATCGGAGCATCCTGGATATGGGAGAGGATGAGTTTTAGTTAGAATTTAGGATTTATAATTTAGAATTTAAAAAGATTAGGTATTGACAAATCCCGTTTGATCAAAATTGTTTTCTTGAACCCTTGAACCCTTGAACCCTTGAACCCTTGAACCTTCATAAAAGAGAATATCCAATATCGATATTCGAATTGAAAGACCGGTTCCCGGTTTAGGGCTGGTCTTTCTTTTAAGCTTTTAACCTCTGAACCCTTGAACCCTGAAAGGACCTATGAAACATGTATTTCAATGAAGAGCACGACGCGTTGAGAAGTATGGTGGCGAAATTTGTTGACAAGGAGATCAACCCGAAAGTCGACGAATGGGAGGAGACGACCACCCCCCTCCACGAATTGTTCAAGAAGATGGGCGGCCTGGGCCTTCTGGGTATCACGTACGATGAAAAATACGGGGGACAGGGCCTGGACTACTGGTTCGATCTGGTTTTCCTCGAGGAGCTGGGGCACATCAAGGCCGGTGGCGTGCCCATGGCCATCGGCGTGCAGACGCACATGGCCACCCCCGCCATCCACCAATGGGGCAGCGAGTATTTAAAGGAAACCTATTTGAAGCAGGCCATTGCCGGTGACATGGTCACGGCCATCGGTGTGACAGAATCCGGTGCAGGGTCCGACGTGGCCAGCCTGAAGACCCGGGCGGTCAGGGATGGCGATTCCTACGTTATCAACGGGTCTAAGCTGTTCATCACCAACGGCTCCCAGGCCGACTTTGTGACACTGCTGACCAGGACGAGCGACAAGCCCGGCTATCATTCGTACAGCCTTTTCGTGGTGCCCACCAACCTGCCCGGGTTCCAGGTGAGCAAAAAGTTGGACAAGCTCGGCAGGAGGTGCAGCGACACGGCGGAATTGTTTTTCGAGGACATGCGGGTGCCTGCCGAAAACCTGATCGGAGAGGAGAACGAGGGCTTCATCATCCAGATGAAGCAATTCCAGCACGAACGCTTTTACTCCCTGCCCGCAAACTATGTCGGCGCCAGGGACACGATCGACATGACGGTCGATTACATCAAGCAGCGGATGGCCTTCGGCAAACCCTTGATCGAAAACCAGGTGCTGCGCCACAGGCTCGTTGACTGGATTACCCAGATCGAGTGTTTGAAGCAGCTGACGTACCACATCGTCCGAATGAAAATGGAGGGGCTCAACGCGACGAAGGAGATATCCATGGGCAAGGTGCTGGCGGGTGAACTCGGTTTTACCGTTGCCAACGGCTGCCTGCAGATGTTCGGCGGGACGGGCTATATCAATGAATCCCTTATTACCAGGAATTTTAGAGATACGCGCCTTACGTCAATCGGCGGCGGCGCCACGGAGGTTATGAAGGATGTGATTGCCCGGATCGAAGGGTTCTGAGGATTGAAATTTGAGTCTGACGCTGAGATTGTGCAAATTAGTTTCACCTAAACCCTCCACCTCTGGTGGAGGACCCGGATAGGTTCTACCGATCCGGGGAGAAAAAAACAGGTGGTGCAGTTGGTTTGACGTTATTTTGATTTTGCGATGACTCGAACAAAGGATATCGGTTTGAAAGCACAGCGGAACGTGGGTCCGAATTGATTTCGAATCACGGTTCAAACCATTTTCAGTCATCCCCGCCCCCCAGTCATCCCCGCGCAGGCGGGGATCCAGCCTAACGGGAATCTGGATTCCCCTTCGGCTGTGAGCTCAGGGCCGAACGGCCGCCTGCGCGGGAATGACAATTCGTGTGTTGCATATGGAGTCATAAAAAAGCGGCTCCGGTTGAATTAACTTAAGCTTGATATCCGGAATGAGATTTGAGCCCCCTTCGAGGGGGCATCCTGATGCCTCCCGCGACGCG
>JAFDKD010000674.1 GCA_019307165.1 Deltaproteobacteria bacterium
GCCTGGGAGAAAAAATCAGCGAGGCCCATGCGGAAAAAGGGCTTCATCTCATCACGATTCAACCGGCAGCCGAATACTGTCTCATGAGCACCAAGCCCGTTTACAAAGTGGAAGACCTGAAGGGGATAAAGGTCCGGGCCATCGGGCTGACAGCCAAAATCATGAAGGCCCTGGGCGCCCCGCCCACCAACATCCCGGGCGCGGAGCAGTACGTGGCGCTTCAGCGGGGGACGGTGGACGCCACCACGTATCCGGTTTTAGTGCTTGACGCCTACAAGCTGAAGGAGGTCATCCGATACGTGATCCTGCCGTCCGTTATCTCCCCGCCCACAACGGAAATCTTCATGAACCTGGACCTGTGGAAGAGCCTGCCCCAGGATATGAAGGACGCCATCGACCGGGCATCCACCGGGCATCAGGCTTACATGGATGAGCGGTATCTCAGGGAGGGCTACATTGCCGTCGGCGGTTTCATCATGAAAGGCATCGGCGAGGTCATCGTGCTGCCTGAATCGGAAGTGAAAAAGATCCGCAAGATCGCCTTTGCCGAGTGGGATAAGCTGGGTCAAAAGGGCCCGCGGGTGAAGGAACTGGTCGATATCATGAAAAAGTTCATGGCGGACAAGGGGATGACGGCCGAATAACCCGTCCCTCGATAATCCCAGCCTCCCCCGCTTTCGCGGGGGAAGGCCTGCAACGTGGAACAGCATGGCGCAAAGGGCATGGCGCCTTGCGGAACACTGCGGATACAACACGTAGGGAGACACAGAATGACGCGTTTTATCGACCGGACGAATGAGTGGATCGGGAAGGCCGTGAGCTACTTTCTTGCCGTTATGATGGTCACCATCTGCTACGAGGTGGTCGCCAGGTACTTCTTTGACAGGCCCACCCTGTGGTGTATGGAACTCAACACGTACCTGCTCTGTATTTACTGCACCCTGGGCGCGGGCTTCACCCTGCTCAGGGGCGGGCACGTGAGTGTGGATATCCTCTACGGACGGTTCCATTTCAGAACGAAAGCCATCCTGGATTGCGTGACGTCGTTCCTGTTTTTTATCTTTGTCTTTGTCATCCTGTGGTACGGGTCGGGAATGGCGCACGTCGCCTTCAAGTACGGGGAGACGTCGGGGACTATTCTGGACTGGCCCCTGTTCCCCACAATAGTCCTTGTGCCTGTGGGGGCCTTGCTTCTGCTGGCTCAGGGGGTGGTGAAGTTCATCAGGGACTTCCGCACGGCCGTTACCGGCATCGAGCCCGAGGGCGGCGAGCCCGAGGGCATTTTCGGTAAGCGTGAAGAGGCATAAAACGGTCCCCGGCCCTTGGTCCCAAGGGCCGGTTGATACTACCCGGGCTTGACCCAAAATTAATCTCGGAAGGGCGCTATGGAAATCTGGCTTATTACGATTCTGCTGTTCGGATTCCTGATTCTGGGACTCCTCCTGGGGTTGCCCCTGGCCTTTTCTTTCGGCGGGGTGGCCATCATATTTTCCTTTCTCCTGTGGGGGCCCAAAACACTGTCCATCATCCCCATAACGGCCTATGAAGACGTGACCAACTACATCCTTCTGGCCATCCCCTTATTTGTGTTCATGGCCAATATTCTCGAGCCCTCCGGAATCGCGGAAGAGCTTTACGAGATGATGCACAAATGGATGGGACGGCTTTCAGGGGGTCTTGCCATAGGCACCGTGGTCATCTGCGCCATTTTCGCGGCCATGGCGGGTATCAGCGGCGTGGCGACCATCACCATGGGGCTGATTGCGCTACCATCCATGCTGAAGAAAGGCTATTCCCGCCATCTTGCAGTGGGTTCCGTTGCCGCGGGCGGCACCCTGGGGATCCTGATCCCGCCGAGCATCATCATGATCCTGTACGCCTTTCTCACCGAGGAATCCGTGGGGAGACTTTTTATTGCAGGCGTCTTTCCGGGGGTCCTGATCACCTTCCTGTTCATCGCCTATATCGGAATCCGATGCCTCATCCAGCCGGAACTGGGGCCCTCTATCGAGGAGCAGGCGAGCCTGAAGGAAAAAATCGTCTCGTTGAGGGCCGTTGTCCTGCCCATCCTGCTGATCCTGCTGGTGCTGGGGGTCATCTACACCGGAATATGCACGCCCACGGAGGCATCGGCGGTGGGGGCCCTGGGCGCCATCATCTGTGCCGTGATTCATCGGAAATTCACCTGGCAGGTGTTTACCAAGAGCCTTGAGAGGACCCTTTTGCTGACGTGCATGGTCATGTGGATCCTTATCGGAGCCACCTGCTTCACCCAGCTCTACACGGCCCTGGGCGCACCCGACATGCTCAATAATATCATCTCGGGCCTCGATGTATCCAAATGGACTATTATTTTCCTGATGATGTTGGTCTTTTTCATCCTGGGGATGTTCATGGACCCGGCCGGGATCATCATGATATGCACGCCCGTCTTTATCCCGGTCGTCCGGCTGCTGGGCTTCGACACCATCTGGTTCGGCATCCTTTTCACCATCTGCATGGAAATGGGTTACATCACACCGCCCTTCGGCTTCAACCTGTTTTACATGAAAGCCATCGCCCCCAAACAGATCTCCATGGTGGACATCTATCGATCCATCGTTCCGTTTGTCCTGCTGGAGGTCGTCGGGCTCATTATCGTGATCATGTTTCCGGAAATCGCGACATGGTTGCCATCCAAAATGATCGGAAACTGAGCGTTTATCTAAGATCTAAGTCACAAAGAACGTTATCCGCCGGTCTTCCCGGCGGATAACGTTCTTTCCCATTTGCGGAGGAAGAACATGGCAAAAGACCTGATAGATGGAAAACGAATCCTGATCGTGGATGACGAACCCGATGTCCTGGATGCATTGGAAGAGCTTCTGACCATGTGTCAAGTGGTAAGGGCGAGCACTTTCG
>JAFDKD010000675.1 GCA_019307165.1 Deltaproteobacteria bacterium
CTGACACCTGACACCCGACACCTAATGGGTGCATCACTTACAGGACTTGGTTGTTGCAAGGCCCCCTATGGGGGCGGCCTCAAAGCCGGGTCCTGTGGGCCCGGATCTTTACGACTGTTACGTTGGCAGGAAACCGAGGTTTTTCAAAAAACGCAGACCCGGTTTGAATATCGAATAGCGAACAAGGAATGTCGAATTTCCAAGTGGGGTGAGGTTGTGGCATGTGCGGGATTTTCGCCGCTTTCCGTCAACATAGGTTGTCGGGCGCAAGGCACACGGCACAAGGCGCATGGCCGATTTAGCAATCTAAGTTGAAAAAAGAGAATTATTTCCCTGAGCCTTGAGCCTTATGCCCTTAGCCCATGATCATGATTCGACATTTCTTGTTCGATATTCGATATTCGCTTTGCCGTCAGCATAACAAGAGAAAGTGTCGATTCGTCTGCGGCCACTACAGCATCCGATCTCTGAAATCCGTTTTGTCGACGACCCTGACTTCCAGTATATCCACCTCGCCCCAGCGCCTGATCTCCACCAGGCACAAACTCAGGTCCGCGGCATCGCTGTAAGCGGTGGTAATGGCCGCGGCCCGCTCCACGACTTCCTCGGGCGCCTCGCCCAGCAGAACGGCCGTAGGGCCCGGGATGCCACGGCAATACAAAAGGGCATCGGTGTCCCTGTAGAGCGCCTCGATAGACTCATTCTCGCGCTTGTTTCTCCCCACCACAAGCCTCGACTCGGGACCGATCCGGAAATATCTTCCCAGTTTCAGCAGTTCGAGTTCTCTTATTTCCGGATCGCCGCGTACCGCGAACAGATCCTTCAAGCGCATTGAAAAGGCCTTTTCCGTTAACAGGCAGCCGCCGGCCGGCGACGGGTAATCCCGTATGCCCAGTTTTTCCGCAAGGGCCATTTGCGGTTTTCGGGACCTCCCCTCGAAGTCCATGAGCCGCTCTCTTTCCACCCATCCCTTTTCCTCGGGAATGGTGGGCGGGAGTCGCTTTGCAGACAGCGGCCTCAGGAGCAGTCCGCCGACACCGCTTTCCGCGGCCGCCAGGTCGAGAGATCTTCTGTTCTGAGACATGGGCCGCTGGCCCAGCACCTCGCCTGTGACGATGAAATCCGCCCCTTCCCGGCCCATTATTTCTACCGCGATCCGGACCATGAGGGCATGACAGTCGATGCAGGGGTTCATGTGGGCGCCGTACCCGTGTTTGGGCCGTTTGACCATTTCAAGATGGCGTTCGGCGATGTCCACGACTTCGAACGGCAGGTTCATGGCTCGGGCGGACTGGGCCGCCTTCTCGGACTTGAAGAAAGGGGTCTCAAAAAAAAGGGCCAGAACATCTAAGCCCTGGACCCTCAGGAGTTCGGCGGCCAGCATGCTGTCCAGCCCCCCCGAAAACACGCATAGCGCCTTTGTCATGCCTGAACCTCTCGTGGAAACGGCGTCACTCCAAAATTGCGTTTAAATCCAATTTCAGTCATCCCCCGCCGAAAAGCGGCGGGAGATCCAGACGAACAATGGCCTGGATTCCCGCCTGCGCGGGTCGAAGATCCCGTTTTAGCGGGGAATGACAGATTATATATCGCATCAGAATGTTTTCGACATCGATAGAAATAGGCGGCGGTTTGATCTATCAAAGGATCACAGGCCGTTATCAGCCATGGTTTTGACGATGTCTTTTTGTTTGCGGGTCAGTTTCTCGGGAACGGCAATGGCAATTTCGGCGTATGCATCTCCCCGGCCTTCCCGTTTCATGCGGGGCAGGCCATAGCCCTTGAACCGGAATTTGGCGCCGTCCTGGGTCCCTTGGGGTATTTTGAGTTTCAGCCGCTTGTCGTCCACGGTGAGGACCTCGATTTCCGTGCCCAGGGCGGCTTCGCTATATCTGATCTGCTCTTTGAAATAAAGATCGTCTTCCCGCCGAATGAACCGTTCATGACGCAGGACCTTGATCTTGATATACAGGTCCCCGCACGGGCCCCCGTAGGGGCTGGGTTGTCCTTTTTCCTTAAGCCGCAGTTTCTGTCCGTCGGCAATACCCGCCGGGACCTTTACCGACACCGTCTCCTGCTTGCCGTTCACCTGGTAGGAAATTGTTTTTGGGGTGGTCGATGCAATCTCTTCAAGAGACATGGGGAGTTCATACACCATGTCCTGGCCTTTTATTTCATGAGATCGCCCTTGAAATCCATGTCCGGCGGAACCGAAATGCGGTCCTCCGGTTCGACCGCGGCGCGCTCCCGGCCCTTCGGCCCCTCGGAAAAACTGCCCGAAAATATTCTGGCCGCCTCCGCCCCGTAAACCGAATTCCCTGAAGATGTCGTTGAAATCGAAGCCCCGAAAGATGTCTTCCCGGCTGAATTTGTTGCGGAACCCCTCAGCGCCGAACATGTCGTACTGCCTTCGTTTCTCTGCGTCGCTGAGTACGGCGTATGCCTCGCTGACGTCTTTGAACCTGGTTTCGGCGGATTTATCCCCCTGGTTTCTGTCGGGGTGGTATTTCATGGCGAGTTTTCGATAGACCTTCTTAATGTCTTCTGAAGAGGCCGTTTTCGAAACGCCAAGGATATCGTAATAGTTTTTTCCTGACATTGGACTCGGCGGTTTTTTCCGGATTGATTAAAAACGCCCGGTGATCCGGGCGTTTCGCAACTGCCAAAGACGGACCCCACCGGCGGCCCGGCGGCACCGGCAGGCTTTTGGTCCGAAATGTTGGATACGTGTTAAATTAATCACCCTGGTATCCAAGTCAAGCTGCGGGATACGGGTTGCGGGTTACGGATTGCGGGTAGACTTCGTCGGTTGTCCGTATTCGGTTGGGGGTTGTTTGTTTAAGGGCGTTATTCGTTATCAGTTATTGGTTAACCATTATTGGAATGAAACCGCCCGT
>JAFDKD010000095.1 GCA_019307165.1 Deltaproteobacteria bacterium
GGTTAATTGGAGTAAGACCGGCCAATTTATCAATAGACTGAACAACACGGCCGTCAGCGGCCGCTTCCAGTCGGGAGGTTATCATGTCCGAAAACATATATCGCAAACTCCAGGAACATCTCGACTCTCTACCGGTGGGCTTTCCCAAGACAAAGTCCGGGGTTGAAATGGCCATTCTAAGGAAAATTTTCGAGCCGGAAGAGGCTGAGATGGCCGCCAAACTGACCCTGTTGCCGGAGACGGCCGAAGCTTTTTCACGAAGGGTCGGGTTGGGATCGGATGAGGCCCAAGTCCGGCTCGAACGGATGGCGAAAAAGGGTCAGATCTTCCGTATAAGAAATGAAACCCGGACCGTGTACTGCGCCTCCCCCTTCGTCCCGGGGATCTGGGAATACCAGCTCACCAACCTGGATGAAGACCTGGCCCAGTTAATGGAAAAATTCTTTGACGAGGGCATGGGTCGCTTGATGACCGACAATACCATCCCGCTCTTTCGAACCCTGCCCGTGGAGATAAGCATTCCGATAGAAAGGGAGGTCATGCCCTACGACCGTGTTAAAGAGATCATCCGATCCCAAAGCGCCATCGTCTTGACGGACTGCATCTGCCGTAAGGAGCGGCGGCTCGCCGGGCACGAATGCCATCATGTGGACGACGTGTGCATGGTCTTTTCACACATGGCCCGCTACTACGCAGAAAACGGGCTGGGCCGGCTGGTCGGCGTGGAAGAGGCCCTGGACGCCTTGGACCGCGCCGAGAAGGACGGCCTGGTCCACAGCCCGAACAACGCCCAACGGCCCATGGGCTTTTGCAACTGCTGCGGTTGCTGCTGTGGGATTCTCCGGGGAATCACCGAATGGAAGCTGATGCCCTCAAAGGTCATACGCTCGGACTTCTATTGTCAGTCGGACCCGGAGGCCTGCACAGGCTGTGAGATCTGCACCGAGCGATGTATGTTCGGGGCCGTGGAAGTGATTGACGAAATAGCCCGAATCGATCGAGCCAAATGCATCGGCTGCGGCCTGTGCGTGTCCACCTGTCCAGCCGAAGCCCTGAAAATGGTCCGCAAACCGGATGAGGAAATACCGGAGGTGCCGCCCTCCCTAAGCGAGGTATTCCTTCAGAACATGGCCGACAAGGTCTGAAACAGGTGAAACAGAAAGGAATATAGCTGGAATGATTACGACTAAAGTAAAGGATCCGGATCTCGTTCGCAAAAAGCAACACCAAATCTTTAGAGGAGCAATGAAGGTTTGTAGAGTCAAGGGATTTCACAACGCCACGATTAGAGAGATTGCCAAGGCGAGCGGGATGAGTTTAGGAAACATTTACGACTACATTGAAAAAAAAGAAGATATACTCTTCTTGATTCACAAAGAAGTCTTGGACCAAATCTATGCGCGCATGGAGAAGATAATAGAGAAACATGAAGATTCAAAGGATCAATTTAATATAATGTTCAAGGAGTTGTTCTCGCTAACCATGACGCTTAAAGAAGAGATGCTTTTCATCTACACTGAAACCAAATCCTTACCCAAGGAATACCTCCATGAGGTATTAAAGAAGGAATCGGACTTTGTCAATAGATATGCAAAAGTCATTGAAAATAGCGTTAGAAGAGGCGCCTTCCAATGCGAGAAACCAGAGCTGTTCGCCAATATCGTTACCTTTATGAGCGCTATCCTCCCCCTCCGTGGCTGGAACATCCTGCAGCGCAATACACCTGATGAAGTCTGCAAGGTGCTTCTGGACATGGCATCTAATTATTTGAATCAGTAGCTTCCCAACGTTTAACCGATTAAATTGAGTTAGCTAGTCGTTTTTGGCGTAAGCGTTTTGGAACCGACATCTGCAAGTATCAGTAATAAAGACATTCTTTCAAATATGGTGACACTCAAAATCCGTAGAATTGTGTAGAGAGGGAGGTTTTTCATGTCAAAGCTTATCATCACCGCAGCCGTAACCGGATCTGTCCATTTTCCTACTATGAGCGAATACCTGCCTATCACGCCTGACCAGATAGTGGAGGATGCTGTAAAGGCCCACGAGGCCGGAGCGGCCATTGCGCACATTCACGTACGCAATCCGGAAGACGGCATGCCCACTGCCAGTCTGGAGCTTTTCCGAGAGGTGCATACCAAAATTAAGGAAAGATGCAATATGATCCTGCTTCCCACCACAGGTGGCGGAATGGGTCAAACCGCGGAGGAAAAACTGAAAGTGGTTCAAGACCTCCGACCGGAGATGTGCTCTTTTGACCCGGCACCTTTCAACCTCGGTCTTTTCCAGTTAGTTGAACGTTACACGGACAAATTTAAGCACGAGTGGGAGCCGCGCATGCTGGAATGGTGTAAGAATAACATTGGAATGCCCATGACCTTCCAGGATGACTTGACATATGCCAGGACCTTCTTGGATTTAGGCATCAAACCGGAATTCGAAATTTACGAATTGGGACATATCAACTACGTAACCTGGTTGATTCAGGAGGGACTAGTGGAGAAGCCGCCGCACCTGCAGTTCGTGTTCGGGCCTATAGTTGGTTGGATGACACCTTCGGTCAAGCACCTGCTACTGATGCACGAAGAAGCAGTGGAGCGACTCAGCGCCATTGGTTGCGGAGACTTCACCTGGTCAGTTGCCGCCGGTGGAAAATGGCAGATACCGCTGGCCGCCACGGCCATGGCGATGGGGGCACCCAATGTCAGAGTTGGTATGGAGGATTCGCTCTATGCGGGCAAAGGGATCTCAGCCAAGTCAAGCGCCGATCAGGTAAAAATGGTGACCAACATAGGCAAAGAGATGAGCCTGGAACCGGCAACCCCTGATGAAGCGAGAGAAATTATGGGATTGAAAGGTATAGATAAAGTTGCTTATTGATCGCCTCAAATGAATTTCAGCGTTTTTCAACGGAATACGGGTGATATCGAGTGACATCGACCGGAAGAGGTGGCGACCGGAAAAGCTCAAAGTCTACATCGCGTTTAAAACCCTGGAACGCGCCCGAAAATTTGAATCCTATCTGAAGTCCGGATCAGGACAAGCATTTGCCAATCGGCGCTTCTTTGACTGACATAGCACCGGACTACCCTTCGTCCGGGGTCGCGATAAGGTGTTGATTATTCGGGATTTACATCCCAAAACCGCAATATAGGCCGGATTCAGGAGGCAATTCTCACAATTATTTCTTTCATATCAGATACTTGGCGTTGCCCGACCCCAGACCCACAGACCCACCGACCCCATCAGCGAACTGGCCGACCGATTTGTCAAAGACCCGGCCGATGTGGTAAAGGTCAACCAGCGCGTCGAGGTCACGGTGCTCGACGTGGAGACTTTATTTTCCGAGGAGTTCTGCAAATGAGCAAATACGACATTCAGGTTGCCGAGGAAAACTGCACGGGCTGTCTGAGGTGCCAGCTGGCATGCTCGGATCTCTATACCAAGGCCTTTAATCCCTCCGAAGCGATGATCCGGGTAGTGGTCTCCGGCGCGGACTGCTCGATTCATTTCACGGAAGAGTGCAATGAATGCGGCGTGTGCGCGGATAACTGCTTCTTCGCCGCTTTAGAAAAATCCAAAAAGGAGAATGACCAATGACCACGGGCGGATTTGCGGGAAGCGTTCTCTATGTTGACCTGACGCACGGCAAGATCAGAAAGGAACCTCTGGACTTGGAATTGGCCCGGAAGTTCATCGGCGGTCTCGGACTTACCGTGAAGCTGGCTTACGACACGATCCAGCCCGGAAGCCGCGCCCTGTCCCCTGAAAATCCCATCGTCCTTGGAACGGGAGCCCTTGTGGGAACCGGCCTGCCTGCAGCCTCGAGGGTCTACGCGGTGTCGAAACTCCCCACCAGCGGAACCATCGGCTGGTGCGGGAGCGGCGGCGTCACCTTCGGGTACCTGCTTAAAGCCGCGGGATACGATCATGTTGTGATCGAAGGGCGGGCCGACCACCCCGTGTATTTGAAGATCGTGGATGACGACGTGGAAATCCGCGACGCCGGCCATTTATGGGGGCGCGGCATCGAGGAAACCAGCGAGGCGCTCTGGGAGGAATACGGGCGGCCCACGGGCGTCCTGGCCATCGGGCAGGCCGGGGAAAACAGGGTGCCCTTTTCCATGGCCTTCATCGACCGCATCGCCACCCTGGGCCGGGGCGGATTGGGGGCCGTCATGGGCTATAAAAACCTCAAGGCGGTCGTGGCCAAGGGCAGCGGCGGCATCAAGGTGGCGAACCGGAAACAATACAAGGCCCTGACCCGGCCCTTTCTCAAGACCATTCGCGAATACCCTTACCTGAAGGAATGGCAGGATCTGGGCCTTGTCAAGTCCTTCCCCATGATTCCCGTGGAACTCTACTACCAAATAAAGAAAAGGCGCATCGCGTGCGTGTCCTGCCCGGTCGGCTGCAAGGATGTGGTGGAAATCCCCGACGGAGAGTTCAAGGGTCTGACGGCATGCAGCAGCTCCGTCATGAACCTGTTCATGGGCGTGGTGTACGGGCTCAAGGACTACCGAGAGTCCATCAAGCTCATCTCCACACTGGATGCTTACGGCCTTGACATGTTCGAGTTCTTCGGGATCATGGGGCTGGTCAAGGCCCTCGTGGAAGAGGGGGTTGTGTCCGGGGCCGACGCAGATATCGCCATAGCCTTCGATTCCCTTCACTCCCTGGAGACCTGGGCCCGGAAGATAACCTTTCGTGAGGGCCTGGGCGATATCCTGGCCGGCGGGTTCGAGGGGATCATCGACGCGTTCGGCGACAGGGCCGCCGAACTCGCCCCTGCCCTGGTCAAGGGAATGCACCCGTATGCCGGGCCGGGCGCTGCCGTGGACTGGGACCTCTTCGGGACAATGGAACTGGGGCAGGTCCTGGACCCGCGGGGCCCGCATGTGGGGGGCAGCGGTTCCCCCACCTATTTTGCCCGGAGACCAACGGAGGTCTTTCCCCGCCACCTGAAACGGATGGGGGTCCCTGAAGAGGCGATCAAGCGGATCCTTCCCGGCCTGGAATCCCCGCATGAAGGAGACGAAATCAAGGTGGGAAGGCTGCTAAGATATTCTCACCGGTGGTTCGCCGCTCTGGGGTCGCTGGGAATCTGCGCCAGAGCCGCCATCAACCGGTTTTACAATGCCTCACTGTGCGTTGATTTCTACGGCGCGGTCACCGGGTTCGAGACCGACCTGCCCGCCTTCATGAAGCGCGTCGACCGGGTCTGGACCCTGCTGAGAATGGCCAATGTGCGGGAGGGCATGGTCCGGCAGGTCCACGAGACCCTGCCCGAACAATGGTTTAAGGCGCCCGGTTTCAAGGATTACGCCAGTGAAAAACCCCTGGACCGCCGGGCGGCGGAACGGATGATTGAGGACTACTACGAGGAATGGGGATGGGACGGGAAGACCGGGGTCCCGACGGCCGCCTCGCTTAAGGAACTGGGCCTTGAGGGTGCTGAACTCCAGCGTGTTTCTTGAAGCGTGTTTCTTGAAGCGTGTTTCTTGAAGCGTGTTTCTTGAAGCGTAGTCGGAGACCTTTGAAAATCAGGCTGATACCGAGCGTCCGGGGTCGCCACGATAATGTGTTGATTATTCGGGATTTACATCCCAAAATGCAATATAGGCCGTATTCAGGGGGCAATTCTCACATTTATTTCTTTCATATCAAATACTTGGGCGACCCGACCCCAGCGACCCCAGCCGTTTGTGCACAGCCGTTTCCCGGCACATAGACATCTGGTAAATTCACTCTTACAGTTACTTTTCCAAATTTATGGGATTGACATATTGATGCATGGATGATATGTCTTAGTGCATGAGAACAACCGTACGAATAAACGAAAACCTGCTTTTGCGGGCGAAAAAGCGTGCAGCCGAGGAGAATCGCACCTTGACGTCGCTGATTGAAGACGGATTGGCCCTAATCCTTTCCGAAGCAACGGGCGGCCGCCGCAAAAAGGTGAAACTGCCGGTATCCAAGGCCACAGGGGGAGTCCGTTCGGGTGTTGATCTCAATCGAGCAAGCGATCTTGAAGAGGTCATGAACACGCCGTGATCCTGCCTGACGTCAATGTTCTTGTCCATGCATTTCGTTCCGATTCTCAGGATCACAAGGCGTCCCGGTTTTGGCTCGACAGTGTAGTCAATGGTGATGCGCTTTACGGCATGTCGCCTCAGGTCTTGAGCAGTCTGGTCCGCATCACCACTCACCGGAAAGTCTTTTCTGAACCGAGCGCCCTGGATGAGGCATTGGTGTTCTGTGACGTACTGCTCGCTCAGCACAACTGCGTGCCCATCCTTCCGGGTCATCGGCACTGGCAAATTTTTTCCCGTCTTTGCATCGAAGCGGATGCCCGCGGCAACCTGATCCCGGACGCGTGGTTTGCCGCTCTGGCCATTGAGTCCGGTTCTGAATGGATCACGCTTGATCGCGACTATGCGAGGTTCCCGGGGCTGCGCTGGCGCTTGCCTTGGTAATGCCGCCGTTGATGCCAAAGGCCCTTTTCGCCGCGGCGAAGGGGGCCGTACAATTACCAAGTCCATGGAAAATAATTTGGTCGGGGCGTGGGGGGGTCGGGCCACGATAAGGGATTGATTATTCAGGATTAACATCCCAAGAATGGAGATTTTCAGGGCCTATATCGACGTTTTTGGCCCCAAAATGGGCATTATAGCGAGCGGGCGCCTCCCGGAGTTGATATCCTTCATCACTTTCTTTGGAACTCCTACCTTTTGCCCTGAAGCCCAAGAGCGATTTCACTTTGTCAACGAAAGGCATGCTCCCGACTGCAATGCTGGCAGTCCATTCCTCTTCTCGGCTTTTCGCTCCATTTGACAAGTATTCCTCTATCCATCCCTGATGGCTACTTCTCAACTGGTCATAAGATCTGGCTCCAACCAGCCATTGGAGTCTCTCGTAATCGATCAATATGTTCTTTCTTTTAGGGCGTTGGATCTCATTATATCCAGAAAATCGCCACATTGATGGATGATCGACAACACCTGCACGGACCATATTGGTGTCAATATAGGCTATGCATCGCAACAGATGTTCGCCGCTCTCTACAGCAGTCGCGTGATAGCGATCTTCCCAAAAGGCTCCTTTTCGGCTCTTCCTCTGATTGTATTCCTGTCCCGTTCGCCCGGCCACCAATTGAATTGACTGTGGGATGGCATTTCCCTCCCCGGTATCCACAACGAGAAGATGAATGTGGTTAGACGTCACCATATAATTCAAGATCGCCAAACCATACCGCTTCCGGGCCTGGTACAGCCACTGCAGATAACGACGGCGATCCTTCGAAAACTTCAAAAGATATTCTCGCTTATGGCAACGATGGGTGATATGCCAAATGTGACCAGGTATAAAATGCCGTTTTGCTCTTGCCATAAACCTCTTTGAAATATGCTATATCGCCCTTTTTGACCCCAAAAAACGCAATATAGGCCCGATTTAGGGGGTAATTTTGGACCTTTTTCTTTTTATTTCAGTTAGTTGCCGTGGCCCGACCCGCCTCCGCCAGAGGGTCAGCCTGCAAATACCTTCCCGTGATCGGATCGTAGTAACGGTGAAAATTGTAGTACAGGCCGGTCTCATTGTCGGCATACATGCCTGGGAATCGCAGGTTGTTTGCAACCTGCGATGTCTCCACCTGGAAAATGCCGAATGAGTCATACAATCCTGACCAGACAATCGCTCCAGTGCTATCAATTAGTTTCTGCGGCGTGCCGAGATGATCGTTCTGATAGAAATAGGTAGAGCCAGCAGTCTTTAAATATACCGGTTGCGTGCCCCACGTGGACCCGGGCACATAGCCATAGGCCCGTATCTCATTCCCGGTTGCGCCATACTCACCGATCAGACCTTCATCCGCATACAGAAAGTAGGTTCGGGTGCCATCAACCTCTTTCCAAAGTCTGCGGCCAAATGGATCGTAATAGTATTGGGCAATCTCGCCGCCGATTCCATCTTCAACCCTTACGATTCGATCGGCAACATCGTACACAAATTCCATTGCCTGGCCGCCCGAGGATATCGTGACGGCGTTGCCGCTGTCGTCATATTCAAAACTCGTTCCCGGATAACTCAGCAGTTCGTTATTGGCGTTGTAGGACCACGGGTCCGTGCTATTGGCTGTCAGCCGGTTGCCCACTAGGTCGTAGGTATAATTCTCATCCTGCATTAACGGGTTACTTGCCTGCGTCAACCGCGACATGGGATCGAATTGGTATGCATAATTTCCATGCTCAGTGGTTTTCTGCGAGATATTACCAATGGGTGAATACGCATACCCACGCCTCATGATCGCATTCT
>JAFDKD010000676.1 GCA_019307165.1 Deltaproteobacteria bacterium
CCCTCAACAGGGTTTCCAGTTCCGAAACCCTTTTTTTCAAGGCTTTGATCTCCCTGACCAGTTCAGGCAGCCGGGGCAGATTGTGGGCGACCCGAATGCCTTCAAGGACAGGAAGGGGCGGGGTGCCCAGCCACTTGCCGGGGCCCAGGTCGCGGATGACGCCCGAGCGGGCCCCCACCATGGCGCCGTCTTCAAGCGTCACGTGATCGCTAACCCCCACCTGTCCGGCCAGGGCACAGTGGTTGCCGATCCGGACGCTCCCGGCAAGGCCCACCTGGGCCACCACGACGCAGTGTCTGCCGATGACCGTGTTGTGTCCCACCTGGACCAGGTTGTCCAGCTTAGCCCCTTCGCAGATACGCGTGATCCCCATGGTGGCCCGGTCGATGGTGCAGTTGGCCCCGATTTCCACATGGTCCTCGATCACCACCGAACCCGTCTGGGGGATTTTCCGTTGCACGCCCGAGGCGTCGGGGAAGAACCCGAACCCGTCGCTGCCGATCACCGTGCCGCCGTGGACCAGTACTCGCTTGCCAATTTGGGTGCCTTCATAAATGGTGACGTTCGGGTGGATCTCCGTACCGGCCCCAATGACGCAGCCTTCTCCCACATAGACATTGGGATGGATCGCCACCCCGGCGCCGAGGGTCACGCGGGCCGAGATACAGGCGCCGGCGCCGACGGTCACATCGGGGGCCAGATCAACGCTCGATGCCAGGACCGCGGATTCGTGAATCTCCGGCTCCCGGCCGTGCTTCGGGTGGAAGAAGTTCAACAGGTCGATGAGGGCCTGCCGGGGGTCGGGCACCCGGATCAGGTTCGGATGGCTCGCCTCGGCCTTGAGTCCCACGACTACCGCCGATGCATGCGATTCACCGATTTTCAAAACGGACCTGGCATCGAACACGATGCTGATGTCTCCGGGGCCCGCCTCCTCAATGGTCTCGACCCGCTTGACGATAAGGCCGGGATCGCCGTCGATCCTTCCGTTGATCCGTTCGGCAATGGACGCCAGGGTGTAACCTTCGCTTGTCATCTCGTTTATCCCATTTGCTAAACCTGGTCCTTTGGGCCAAGTCAGAGTTGTCTGGCTATGCCGCTTGGGAAATGCGAACCATAGAGTGAGCTAGAGTTCTGAGTGAGCTAAAGTGAGCTTAATCCGCCTAGCGGTCTGGCGGATAAAGTTGTGGAAGAGCTTCGCTCATCAATCATATGAAATGTCAAAAAATCCTTAACTTTAGGCACTTTAGTCACTTATAAGATTTGATCATTGCACGGCCCTCTATGGGTGCGGCTAAAACGCCGGGTCCTATGGGCCCGGATTTTTTACTCATGACCGCGCGGGCCGCCCTTTCCGCCGCGCCGGGCTCTCCCATCATGGCGGCAACCGTCTCAAAATCGGCCTTGATCCGCTGCTGCCTGCCGGGATCGTGGAGGATGGAAAGGGCCTCCCGGCCTATTTGCGACGGCACGGCCTCGTATTGAATGATTTCAGGGACAAGGCGTTTTCCCGCAATCAGGTTCGGGAGGCCCGCCGTCTTGGAGTGGATAAGGCCGCTTCGGTCGAGAAACTCCACCACCAGCCAGGTGATTCCTGAAACCTGGTAGACAATGACCATGGGGACGCCGATCAACATGGCTTCCAGCGTGGCCGTTCCGGAACATGAAATAATCAGATCGGAAGCCGTCATGGCCTGGTGGCTGCCCCGCGTGACGGTCACCCGGTCCTTCCATGCCCGGTTTTCAATCAACCGTTCGGCGGCCTTTGCAAAGGAGGATTCCGCGGCCGGCACGACGAACCGGGCCTGGGGCTCCCCGCGGCGCAGGTCTTCCGCCGCATCCAGAAACAGGGGCAGCAGGCGGTCGACCTCCTGCATGCGGCTTCCCGGCAGCAGTCCGATGACGGGCCCCGGCCCGTCGAGGCCCAGTTCATGCCTTGCTGCGGCCCGCCCTTCCGGGGACACGGGCTTGAGCAGGTCTCTCAGGTAGTGGCCCACAAAAAGGACGTTGCCCCCCGCCATTCGGTAAACCCGGTGCTCTTCGGGAAAGGACGTCAGAATCAAGTCGTAGCTTCGGGCGATGGGCCCGGCCAGGCGCCGCCAGATCCAGACCTGAGGCGGGAAATAGGCGACGGTCGGGATTCCCCCGGCCCTGAGCCAGCGGGCAAGGATCATATGGAAGAATTCGTGGCCGATCAACACGGCCACGTCGGGCCGGCGGTTTCGCACGTGATCCCGGATCCGCCTGAAGGTTCGCATGACCCCCGGAACGGTGCTCAGGGGTTCCGTAATGCCCACGGAACCCAGGAGATTGGTGTTGTCGATGATGCGGACGCCCGCCTCCTCCATGCGGAAACCGCCCACGCCCCACAGGCGGGCGCTCGGGTCGCATGCCAGCAACGCCTTGGCCAGGCCGGCGCCGATCAGGTCGCCGGAGACCTCGCCCGTGCTGATGAGGACCTGAGGCTCGCTATCGCATATTTGACGGGCTGGGCTCATCACGCTCCACGATCGGGAACCCGCATGGCAGCTTCACTGCCGGGTGGGATATGATAACTTTGTCGCATATTTTTTCAGGGAAAACAGATTTGTTTGAAACGGTCCGTTGTCGATCATGCCAAAGTATGGGTAACCTTTTGGGGTTTGTCAAGACGATGAAAAATATGATCCAAAATCTTTTCCGCGCTTGACATATAGAATCGATACTTAGTAAAATTGGATGTCAAATTGAAAAGAGGGAGGACAACATGGGAATAGGGAGACATCGTGTTCTGCAGACGATCGTTTTTTTTGCGGTGCTATGGGCCTTTTCAGGCTTTAGCGGGGATCGGGTTCACGCCGAGGACGTGCTGCCCGAATGGGGCGACCTGACGCACTGCACCATCTCCGGGT
>JAFDKD010000677.1 GCA_019307165.1 Deltaproteobacteria bacterium
CGACAAGATCACGGGCAGGGAAGGGGCACACGGGCCGGATGTTTCCAGGGAAGGTGTTCAGCGAGATCTCCTTCCCATCATAGAAGGGTCAACCGTTGCGACGAAGTACGGCATGGTCAAGACCGACCACATCCTTTTCATTGCTTCAGGGGCATTTCATACGAGCAAGCCGTCTGACCTGGTTCCGGAGATTCAGGGCCGGTTCCCCATTCGGGTGGAGCTCAAGTCCCTGGGCAAGGAAGATTTTGTGAGAATACTCACTGAGCCCAAGAATGCCCTGGTGCTTCAATACAAGGGTCTGCTCATGACCGAAGGGATCGACCTGGTATTTAAGGACGATGCCATTTCCGCTATTGCGGAGATTGCGACAGAGGTAAATGAGCGTACTGAAAACATAGGCGCCAGAAGGCTTCACACGGTCATGGAACGGCTCCTGGATGAGATCCTCTTTGATGCCCCGGATCTCCCGGAGACAAAGATGATCATAGATGCCGACTATGTTTATGATAAACTCAAAGACATAAAGGATGACGTGGACCTTAGTCGTTATATTTTGTAGCTATTGAAAATTGAAGACCCAAAAACAGAAGATTATCACGCTTCTTCTCAAGGCGCATGCCGCAAAGCACGTACTGTTCTCAAGGCGTAAGCTGCAAAGTAGAGAAAACACGAAAGAAGTATTGAGCCTTCGGCTCTTCTTGTCATTTCGAGCGAAGCGAGAAATCTTTGCGGTTAGTAGCCCCATGGGAATAAGATTTCTCCCTCCGGTCGAAATGACAAACGGCGGGAAACCGGCTCAACGGGCCTAACCGGCCCAACCGAATGACCAATGACGAGTGACCTATGACTACAAACGTAGCCGACATATTAATAGAAGCGTTGCCATATATTCGGCGGTTTTATGGCAAGACGATCGTCATCAAGTATGGTGGAAACGCCATGGTTGAGGCGGCCCTGAAGGAGGGGTTTTCCCGTGACATCACGCTGATGAAATTCGTCGGGCTTAATCCTGTGGTTGTACACGGCGGAGGCCCTCAAATTGGTTCCGTGTTAGAGCAGATGGGGATGGACTCCCAGTTCGTGGACGGGATGCGTGTAACGGATGAACCGACCATGAACGTGGTGGAGATGGTCCTTGTTGGCAAAGTCAACAAAGAGATCGTGGCACAGATTAGCCAGCAGGGTGGCAAGGCAGTTGGTTTAAGCGGTAAGGATGGACGTCTGATCCTCGCCAAGAAGCTGCATCTTCTGCGTCCCCAGGTTGAAGACAAGCCCCCTGAGATCATAGACATGGGCATGGTGGGCGAGGTGGTAGCCGTAAATCCCGTGATCATCAAGACGCTTGAGGATGGAGGGTTTATCCCGGTCATTGCCCCGGTTGGGGTAGGGGAGGCGGGTGAGACGTATAACATCAATGCGGACTGGGTCGCGAGTAAAATTGCTGTAGCCCTCAGCGCCACGAAGCTGATTCTGCTAACGGATGTGGAAGGGGTCATGGACAAGGGCGGCTCGCTGATATCCTCAATGGATGCAGAAACCGTGCAGGAGAAGCTTAAAGATGGCACGATTTCAGGGGGAATGATTCCGAAGATTCAATGCGCCATGGAAGCCATCCAACGGGGCGTAGATATGGTGCACATTATTGATGGCCGCAAGCCACATGCTGTGCTCCTCGAGCTTCTAACTGACAAGGGCATTGGGACGGAGATTCACAAATAGAAAGCAAGTGCGCTAGAGTGCCTAAAGTTGAGACAGGTTAAGCCCGTTGGCCGGTTTCCTCCTTTTGTCATTTCAACCAAAAGGAGCGGTCGTAGGGGCGGGCTTTACGCCCGCCCGGGCGGGGATAAACGCCGCCCCTACATTTTTCATTTCGACCCCTTCCGTCCGTCATTTCGACCGACGTGTCCGCCGAAGTGCCGCGGGTTTGACGAAGGCGGGAGGGAGAAATCTTACGTCCGTTTACGGTGAACGGCCCAAGGCTCAAAATAGTTTTCTTTCGTGTTTTTATTGTTTTGCGGCTTACGCCTTGAGAACAGTACGTATTTTGCGGCGTGCGCCTTATAAAGAGGCGTGATAGTTTTTTGTTTTTTAATCCAAAATCAAGAATCCAAAATCCAAAATCGATAAAATGACCAATGATCTTATAAAAAAAGCGGAGCAGGTGATCGCCACCACCTATGGCCGCTTTCCGATTGTTTTCACCGAGGGCAAAGGTTGCACGCTCTTTGATAACAAGGGCAAGGCCTATGCGGATTTTGTGGCCGGGATTGCAGTCTGCAATCTCGGGCATGCTCACCCTGGCATTGCAAAGGTTATAGCGGATCAGGCGGAACGTCTCGTTCACGTCTCCAATCTCTATTACACCGAACCGCAGATTACCCTGGCCGAACGGTTGGTTGAAAACTCGTTTGCGGATAGGGTCTTCTTTTGCAATAGCGGTGCTGAGGCGAATGAGGCAGCGATTAAACTGGTGCGCAAGTATCACAAAGATCACGGTGCGCCCGAGCGGTTCCGGATCATTACCATGGAGGGATCTTTCCACGGCCGGACCATGGCCACGTTGAGTGCCACTGGCCAGGAAAAGGTTCGCAAGAACTTCGAACCTCTCGTCGAGGGTTTTGACCTGGTTGCGTTCAACGATGTGGAGGCCGTCCAAAATGCCATTACGCCGGAGAC
This sequence comes from Deltaproteobacteria bacterium, assembly GCA_019307165.1. GTDB lineage: Bacteria > Desulfobacterota > DSM-4660 > Desulfatiglandales > Desulfatiglandaceae > JAFDKD01. The sequence continues at coordinate 2,677 of JAFDKD010000677.1, forward strand.
CGGAGCGGTAATGCTTGAACCCATACAGGGGGAGGGTGGCGTACAGTATCCTGCGCCCGGGTACCTGGAGAAGCTGAGAAAACTGTGCGACGAGCAAGGATTACTCCTTGTCTTTGATGAAGTGCAGACCGGAATGGGTCGGACAGGGAAGCTTTTTGCCTACGAGCATTTTGGCATAACGCCCGATATCATGGCACTGGCAAAAGCCTTGGC